>URWQ01000221.1 GCA_900551635.1 uncultured Collinsella sp.
GTTAACAGATAACACCGGCTTAATCCCAACGAGCGGCCGCGGCTGCGGTGGCAGCAGCGATGCGGCAGACGGCAGCTATGATCTTGCCGCCCAGGCCGCCGACCTGCAAGCCGTGATCGAACACGTTGGCGCTCCGGCAAATGTGCTTGCGCACAGCGCCGGTACGTTGGTGGCGCTGGAGCTTCTTCGCACCGAACCCCATCTCGTCGCCCGTGCGATTCTGCATGAGCCGGCTGTGTCGGCCGAAGGCGTCGGTATGGGCGCAGCTCCGGTTTTGCTCGATATGATTGCGGCTGGAAAGGTTTCAAGGGCGCTCCGGCTTTTCTTGGGAGCCCTCGGCGACTTGGACCCCGAGGCTCCCGGGACGACCGAAGCGGAAGCCAAACATGCCCTGCGCAATGGTCGTTGCTTTATGGCGAACGAATATGGAACAAATATGACATATGCTCCCGACTGGGAGCGCGCCCGCGCGTCAAAGGCGGTGTCGGCCGTGTTTTTGGGCGAGCTCTCGGTCGGTACGCCCCGCGAGGCTGGGACGCGAGCTGCCGAATATCTCGATTGCCCCCTTGTGACGATCCCGGGCGCGCATAACGGTTTGCGCGATCGCCCCGTTACGGCGGCAAACGCCGTTCGCGATGTCTTGGAGCGTTAGAACGCTCGATGACCTGCGGGGAGGGGGACTGTTAGCGTTTCGTCATTGTTAACGAATGCGCCAATAACCACGCGCCCGCGGCTCCATTACCACCGTCTGCCAACTCATAAAAATGTAGCAGCATTCATGTGCTTACCTGCATCGGCAAGGTGTTACCCTTGTAGCATTTGGAACCCACCGCTACCATGCGAAACTATCGAAAGGGCCCCATATGCTCAATAATCACGAGGTCAATCTAACCGACGAGGAGGCTGCCGCTGAGGTCGCCCGCGTCGCGAAGACCTACCCCGTGGTGCGTTTGCTGTCGGCCGATCAGATTAAGAGCGAGCCTAACTGCCTGCTCGCCGGCGATCGCTGCCCCTGTTTGCGTCAGTCGAGTCTTGAGGCTTTGGCAGACTCCGATGAGGTGTCGGAGCAACTGCTCAACGATGGTGTTGAGTACCGCGCTCGCCTGCGCCCTCTGAAGGTCGAGGGCGAGCCTCACGTCTTGCTGATGGTGCGTCCGATCGATGAACAAGAGGCTGCAGAAGAGGACCTTGTCTACACCGATGTGCTGACGAGTGTGCGCAATCGCCGATATTACGAGGAAAAGCTCCGCAACGCCCGCATGAATGCCGGCGTTGCGGTGATCGACCTTGATGATTTTAGGGTCTTCAACGATACGTGTGGCCGTCATGCCGGCGACCTTGCGCTCGGTGCTGTGGCGACAGCCATACGCAGCGGAATTCGTTCGACTGACGAGCTCGTACGCTATGGCTGCGACAAGTTTGTGGCCGTCATGCCCGATATTCCCTCCGATGACTTCGCCCGTCGCCTGCGTCAGGTATCCGATGCCGTTCGTTTCGCGTTTATTCCGGGCCATGAGTACGTGAGCCTGACGGCATGTGTTGGTGGCGTTCGTATTCATGGCGAGACGGTCGATGAGGGCGTTGGCCGCGCTGTCCAGTTATTGAGCCGCGCTAAGGCAAAAGCCGGTACGGTCGTGACCGATGCCGATTCCATCGAAGCCTTCCAAAGCGAAAAGCCTTTGGTGCTTATTGTCGATGACTCCGAGATGAACCGAGCCATTCTCAACGAGATGCTCAAGGACGAGTATTGCATCCTCGTGGCCGATAACGGTCGTACGGCGCTCGACATGGTCGACCGCTATGGCGATGAGTTGTCGCTCGTGCTGCTGGATATTGTCATGCCGGGCATAAGCGGCTTTGAGGTGCTGGCCGATCTGTCGCGCCGATCGGGTATCGACAATCTGCCTTTCATCATGATTTCGAGCGAAGATTCCGATGATATGGTTCTGCGCGCGTACGAGCTGGGCGCCTCGGACTATATCAACCGCCCGTTTGACTCCCGTGTCGTGCGCCGCCGTGTTAGCAACACCATCCGCCTATACGCCAAACAGCGCCGCCTGACGAGCCTGCTGTCCCAGCAGTACAACGAGCGCGTCAAGAACAGTCGCATGCTCATTGACATCATGGCCGGCGTCATGGAGCTTCGCAACGGCGAGAGCGGCAGGCACGTTACGAATATCGAAAAACTGACCGAGCTGCTGCTTGACTGTCTGGTCCAGCGTAGCGACACGATCTCCCTCGACAATGAGGAGCGCTCCACGATTGCCCTGGCTTCGGCGCTGCACGATATTGGCAAGATGGCGATTGACGATGCGATCCTCAACAAACCCGGGCGCCTTACGCCCGAGGAGTTCGAGATTATGAAGACGCATACCACGATCGGCGCCGACATGTTGCTTGAGCTGGGTCGCCATCACGTCGGCAATGCGCTTATGGAATATGCGTACCAGATTGCGCGTTGGCACCACGAGCGCTGGGACGGCAAGGGTTATCCCGATGGCCTTAAGGGCAACCAGATTCCCATCGCCGCACAGGTGGTTTCGGTGGCTGACGTGTACGATGCGCTGACGAGCGTGCGCGTGTACAAGGACGCTATCCCGCACAAGGAGGCGATCCAGATGATCCTGGACGGTAAGTGCGGCACCTTTAACCCGCTGTTGCTCGACTGTCTGCTCGAGGTGCAAGACCGTATTGCCGAGACGTTGGCACGCCCCGCCGACGTTGTCGCGTTTCCCACGATTTAGTTTGACCAAAGGAGTTTTAATCCATGATTTCCATGCGTGAGGCGTATGAGAAGATCGGCGCCAATTATGACGACGCGTGCGCTCGGCTGATGGGCGAGGAAATGCTTGCCCGCTTTGCCCTCAAGTTTTTGGATGACGAGAGCATGAACAAGCTGGAGGCCGCCATGGCGGCGGGAGACGCCGAAGGTGCGTTTATGGCAGCGCACACG
>URWQ01000222.1 GCA_900551635.1 uncultured Collinsella sp.
GCGCTCACGCCGGCGAGGGGCCGGGGGGCCTGCCCGCCGATGAGCTGGGGGTCGAGCGCGTGACGACGGCACGCGAGCTGACGGTCGACGAGATTGCGGCGCTATGTGCCACGGGCGTGCCCATCGAGGTATTCTGCCACGGTGCGATTTGCATCGGCTATTCGGGGGCGTGCGAGTTCTCGGCCCTGCGGCGTGGGCGCTCGGCGATGCGCGGCGACTGCACGCAGCCGTGCCGTCTGGCGTACGACCTGGGGGGCGAGGCGGGGGGGAGGTCGGTAAACCGGGGCAGAGCGTTGTCGCCGTCGAAGGGGATCGCCTGCTGTGCCCGCGCGACTATCTGGGTATTGCGCATCTGCCCGAGCTTGTAGATGCCGGCGTGGCGTCGCTCAAGATCGAGGGGCGCATGAAGAACCCCGATTACGTATTCAACGTGGTGCGGGTGTGGCGCCGGGCACTCGATATGCTGCGCGACGGCGCGTGGGACCCCGATGCCGTGGAAGAGCTTGAACGCGAGCTGGGGAGGTCGTTTAACCGTGGGTTTACCGATGCGTACCTGCGAGGGCGTTCGGGTGCCGAGCTGATGAGCTTTGAGCGCGCAATTAACCAGGGCGTGCGCGTGGGACGCTTGGTCGCTGTGGGCCACGAAGAGGTGACCGTTGAGCTCGACGCCGCCGTGGCGGCGGGTGACACGTTCGAGATTCGGTTCTATCCGGGTGTCGACGCGCGTCCCGATGTGCCCAAGCGCTGGCCGCAGGTGCCCTGCCCGGTGGATGCCGCAGCGGGGAAGCGCGTCGTCGTGCATTGCAAGCGTAAGGTGGACGCGGGCTGCGAGGTGTACCTGATTCGCAGCGCCGGCGTGTTGGATCAGACGGCGGCGGTGTTGGAGCGCATGCGGGCCGAGGCAGATGCGATTGCGCCCGTTGCGCGTGCCGTTGAGGTGCTGCCCTTTGAGGACGTTGCGGTGGATGGCGGTGCGTCGACGGAGTTGGTGGAGTGCGCGGTTCCCACTCGCATGGTTTTTGCTTGGCAGCTGATGGATGCCGACCCGCGCGGAGAACTCGATTTGTCCGACGCCGTTGTGGTGCTTGACGAGGTGTGCCGCACGGGTGACGCTGACCGGACCCGCTCACTGATGCAGCGTGCCGGGCGCGTCGTCTGCCGCAACCTGGGACAGGTGGTGATCGCTCGCGAGCTGGGCGTGACGTTTGACGTGGCGGCGCCGGTGTTCTGCGCGAATCGGGCCACGCTTACCTGGCTGCGCGGACTCGGTGCGGGGCGGGTGTACTTGCCGGCCGAGTTGCTCGGCAATGATGCGGAGCGTATTGCCGAACTGGCTGCTGAACCCGGCGTCTTGGGTCCGGTCGACGCCGACCGTCCCGAGCTTATGGTGTGCGAGCACTGCCTGCTGACCGCCGAGGGCGTCTGCGCCACCGACGCGACGGGACAGGTCCGTTGCCGCGACTGCTTGCGTCGTCGGCAGGCACGCTATCTGGTCGAGCGTGACGGTGCACGTCTGCCAGTTGCCATTGACGCATGCGGCAGGACGAGGATTTTCCTGTCGTAGGTGCCGCGTCGCGTCAGTTTGTTATCATAAGAGAGTTTATGGACTTCCAGCACCGCCGTTTTCGGCGAGGGTGCTATAACAAAAGGAGGATACCCAATGCTGTCTGTTGACGAGCAAATGCGTATCATCACCTCGGGCGCCGCGCAGATCGTTCCCGAGGCCGACCTTCGCAAGAAGCTTGAGAAGGGCGAGCCCCTCAACATCAAGCTCGGCGTCGACCCCACCAGCCCCGACCTGCACCTGGGCCATGCCGTGCCGCTGCGCAAGATGCGTCAGTTCCAGGACCTGGGCCACAACGTCACCCTCATCATCGGCAACGGCACCGCGTTGATCGGTGACCCCTCGGGCAAGAATTCCACCCGTCCGCAGCTTTCGCAGGAGCAGATCGAGGCCAACGCCGAGACCTACGTGAGTCAGGCCATGAAGATCCTGGATCCCGAGAAGACCACCATCGTGCACAACGGCGACTGGATTCTTTCGATGGATCTGGCCGGTCTGCTGCAGGTGTGCTCCAAGTTCACCGTCGCCCGCATCCTCGAGCGCGACGACTTTACCAAGCGCTACCAGTCTCAGACGCCGATCGCCCTGCATGAGTTCCTGTATCCCGTGATGCAGGCTTTCGACTCCGTGCAGATCAAGGCCGACGTCGAGATGGGCGGCACCGATCAGCTCTTCAACCTGCTCGCCGGCCGTGAGCTCATGGAGAAGATGGGCATGGAGCCGCAGATCGCGCTCACCATGCCGCTGCTCGAGGGTACCGACGGCGTGCGCAAGATGTCCAAGTCATACGGCAACTACATCGGCCTGACCGACGCGCCCAAGGACATGTTCGGCAAGACCATGTCCATCCCCGATGAGATGATCGGTAAGTACTATCGTCTGGCGAGCTCGCTCACCCCGGCCGAGGTCGACAAGATCGACGCTGCTCTGGCCGACGGCTCTGCCGACCCCTATGAGCTCAAGCGCGCCCTGGGTCGAGACCTGTGCGATACCTACCACGGCGCCGGTGCCGGCGACGAGGCTCAGGCCGAGTTCGACCGCGTGTTCAAGGAGGGTCAGCTTGCCGACTTCCCCGAGAAGCACGTTGAGCTGACGGTTAACGATGAGGGCCAGATTTACCTCGCCGGCCTGCTCAAGGACCTGGGTCTTTCGGCGAGCGCCGGCCAGGCTCGTCGCGATATCGACGGCGGTGGCGTCAAGATCAACGGCAAGGCCGTGGCTCCCAAGAGCTACAACATCGATCCCAGCGCCCTCAAGCTGGGCGACACCCTTTCTGTGGGTAAGCGCAAGGGCTTCAAGTTGATTTAGTTCCGCCGTTCTAACGAACGGCGGACCGGCCGACGCTGCGCGGGCCGCATTTGGACAATCTGACGTTTA
>URWQ01000223.1 GCA_900551635.1 uncultured Collinsella sp.
GGCGATATCTCCCACTCCCGCGTGTGCGGCTCGCTGATCCCCGCCCTTAAGATCATGGGCTGCGAGACCTACGCCGTCGCTCCTGGCACGCTGCTGCCGCCGGCGCCCGAGGTCCTGGGCTGCGACCACGTGACGAGCGACCTCGATTCCGTCCTGTCCGAGCTGGACGTCGTCTACATGCTGCGCGTGCAGCAGGAGCGCCTCGAGGGTGCCCCGTTCCCCACGATTCGTGAGTACCACAAGCTCTTCGGTCTGACCAAGGACCGCGAGAAGCTCATGAAGCCCGATGCGATCATCTGCCACCCGGGCCCCATCAACCGCGGCGTCGAGTTCGACTCCTACATGGCCGACCACCCGCAACGCTCCGTCATCCTGGAGCAGGTCTACGCTGGCATCTGCGTGCGTATGGCTATCCTGTATCTGCTGCTTGGAGGTGCCGATAATGGCCTTGCTTCTTAAGAATGCCCACGTCGTCGATCCGTCTGTCGAGCTTGACGGTGTCGTCGACGTCCTGATCGACGGTGACAAGATCGCCGAGGTCGGTGAGAACCTCGCCGCCGAGGGAGCCGAGGTCCGCGACCTTTCCGGCAAGTATCTCGTCCCCGGCCTGGTGGATATGCACGTACATCTGCGCGAGCCTGGCTACGAGGTCAAAGAGGACATCGAGAGTGGCACCCGCGCTGCTGCCAAGGGCGGCTTCACTGGCGTGTGCGCCATGCCGAACACCGATCCCGTCACCGATAACGGCACCGTCGTGGAGTTCGTTAAGTCCCGCGCTGCCGAGGTCGGTCACTGCCGCGTCTATCCGTCGGGCGCCATGACCCGCGGTCTTAAGGGCGAGGCCATGTCCGAGATGGGCGATATGGTCGCCCACGGCGCCGTCGCCTTCACCGACGACGGTCGTGGCGTGCAGGGCGCGGGCATGCTCCGTCGCTGCATGGACTACGGCAAGATGTTCGGCAAGGTCTTTATGAGCCACTGCCAGGACGAGGATCTGGTCGGCCATGGCCAGATCAACGAGGGCAAGGTCTCGACCCGTCTGGCCCTCGAGGGCTGGCCGGCCGCCGGCGAGGAGCTTCAGATCGCCCGCGACATCGAGATTGCCAAGCTGACCGGTGCCAAGCTGCACATCCAGCACATCTCCACCGCTCACGGCCTCGAGCTCGTGCGTGCCGGTAAGGCCGCCGGTGTCCAGGTAACCTGCGAGGCCACCCCGCACCACATGTTCCTGACCGAGAACGACTTGGACGAGACCTACAACACCTCGCTCAAGGTCAATCCGCCGCTGCGCACCGACGAGGACGCCGAGGCCATCCGTCAGGGCGTCATCGACGGTACCGTCGACGTGATCGTTACCGATCACGCTCCGCACACCCCGTGGGAGAAGGCCCGCGAGTTCGAGCTCGCACCCTTTGGCATGATCGGCCTCGAGACCTCACTGTCGCTCGTGCTCACCGAGCTGGTCAACACGGGCAAGATGAGCATGGGCCGCATGGTCGAGCTCATGGCCATCAAACCGCGTGAGATCCTGGGCCTCGACCAGGTTCAGGTCAAGGCGGGCTCCGTTGCCGACCTGACCGTGTTCGACGCGTCCGCCACCTGGACGGTCGGCGAGGACGGTTACGAGTCGCGCGCCGAGAACTCCGGTTTTGCCGGCCGTACGCTCACCGGTCGAGCCACCGATGTGTTTGTCGGCGGTAAACAGACGCTTGCCGACGGCTGCATCTGCTAGCATAGCCTTATCGCTTTTGTGCGCGGCGCCCTTGCGGTGCCGCGCTTTCTGTTCGCCTGAACCATGCAACCGCATGGGGGATTGGAGCGTCTATGCCCACACCTTCCACTGCACGCATGCACGACTTCGAGGTCGTCTCGAACCAGGAGATCGCCGAAAGCATCTTCTCGCTCGTCATCTCGGCCCCCAAGCTTGCAAGTGCGCTCAAGCCCGGTCAGTTTGTGAACATTGCCGTGCCCGGCGATGCGTCCTCGCTGCTTCGCGTGCCCCTGAGCTTCTATCGCGCCGACGCCCAGGCCGGCACCGTCGAGCTGTGGTACGCCGTCGTGGGCGACGACACCCGTCGTCTGTCGCAGATGGCCCCCGGTTCCACCTCTAATCTGCTGGGCCCTGGCGGCCGCGGCTGGCTTGTGCCCGAGGGCACCAGGAAGGCACTACTCGTTGCGGGCGGCATCGGTGTTCCGCCCGTGCTGTGCCTTGCCAGCAAGCTTGCCGAGCAGGGTGTGGCCGGTGACGTGTGCCTGGGCTTTTGCACTGCGTCCAAGGCCGTGGGCATCGATGAGTTCCGCGCGCTGTGCGATACGGTCGACGTGTGCACCGACGACGGCTCGCTCGGCACGCACGGTTTTTGCACCGAACCTGCCGCCGAGCTGCTCGGCGAGGGCGGCTACGACTACGTGGCCAGCTGCGGCCCCGCCGTCATGATGAAGAAAGTTGCCGCCGCTGCCGCCGAGGCCGGTGCGTACTGCGAGGTGTCGCTCGAGCGCATGATGAGCTGTGGCTTTGGCGCCTGCAACACCTGCAATGTCGAGACGGTCGACGGTATGAAGGGCGCCTGCATGTGCGGCCCCGTGTTTGATGCTTCCAAGGTGGTGGTCTTCTAGTGGGTACCGTGAACATGGCCGTCGATTTCGGCGGCGTCAAGATGCAGAACCCCATCAACACCGCAGCCGGTACCTTTGGCTACGGCTGGCAGTTCCAGAACTTCTTTGATGTCTCCCAGCTGGGCGCCATCACCACCAAGGGTTGTGCTGCCGAGCCCTGGCCCGGCAACCCCGCGCCCCGTATGGCCGAGATCCCGGGCGGCATGATCAACTCCGTGGGCCTTCAGAACCCCGGCGTGGCCGCCTTTGCCCGTGAGTCCGGTCCGTGGCTCGAGCAGCTTTCCAAGGACGGTTGCCAGGTCATCTGCCAGGTTGCCGGTCAT
>URWQ01000224.1 GCA_900551635.1 uncultured Collinsella sp.
GCCTGCACCCAAGCCTGCCGCCGCGAAGCCCGCGTCCACCGCACCCAAACCTCAGCCCAAAAGAGCCGCTCACCCCAAGCCCGTCGAGCCCAAACCGAGCCGTGACGAGATGACCTTTGCCCAGCGCATGGTCACCTCCAAGGAGCCTACGGGCGAGAATGAGATCCCCGGCATGGCTCCGGCTCAAAAAATCATCATCGTGCTCGCCCTCATCGCGTTTATCGTCTTTATGGTTTACACGATCACGGGCAGCATGGGCCTGCACTAACCTGTTCGCGCCGGGCTCCATGCCCGCACGTCCGCCTCGCCCAACCCTCAACCTCTGCACAACACATCCGAAAGGTCGCCCCATGGCTTTGACCGACATCTCGCATCCTACCGACATCGCAATGCTCACCGATCTGTACGAGCTCACTATGGCCCAGGGCCTGTGGGAGAGCGGCAAGGCCAATGAGCAGGGTTGTTTTACGGCGTTTTACCGCGACCATCCCTTTGGCAGCGCGTATGCCGTCATGTGCGGCACCGCCGAGCTGCCCGAGCTTGTCGAGAACCTGCGCTTTACGCCCGAGGACATCGACTACCTCGCTTCGCTCCAGGCTCCGGCCGGCGGCGCGATGTTTAAGCCTGCATTCCTCGACTACCTGCGCAACTTTCGTGCGCACGTGAACATTGACGCCGTGCTCGAGGGCGAGCTCGTCTTTCCGCGCGAGCCCATGGTGCGCGTCACCGGCCCGGCGCTGGAGTGCCAGCTGCTCGAGACCGCGCTGCTCAACATCGTCGGCTTCCAGACGCTCGTCGCCACCAAGACGGCGCGCGTAGTACTGGCGGCCGATGGTCGCCCCGTCGCCGAGTTTGGCCTGCGCCGTGCCCAGGGTCCCGATGGCGGCCTGGCCGTTGCGCGCGCAAGCTATGTGGCCGGCTGCTCGTCCACGTCTAACGTGCTTGCAGGGCGCCGTTACGGCATCCCCGTCTTTGGCACGCACGCGCACAGCTGGGTGATGAGCTTC
This sequence comes from uncultured Collinsella sp., assembly GCA_900551635.1. Classification (GTDB taxonomy): domain Bacteria; phylum Actinomycetota; class Coriobacteriia; order Coriobacteriales; family Coriobacteriaceae; genus Collinsella. Next base: position 1,008 of record URWQ01000224.1, read on the forward strand.
GATTCCGAGCTCGAGGCCTTCCGCGCCTTTGCCAAGTCGAGCCCCAAGAATTGCACACTGCTCATTGACACCTACGACGTGCGCGAGGGCTGTGAGCATGCTATTACGGTTGCCAAGGAGATGGAGGCGGCGGGCGAGCGCCTGTCGGCTATTCGCATTGACTCAGGCGACCTGGCTAAGTTGTCCAAGTATGTCCGCGGCCGTTTTGACGCCGAGGGCCTGCCCTATGTGGGGATTTCGGTCTCCAACGACCTGGACGAGTACACGATTCAGTCGCTGCTCGACCAGGGTGCGCCCATCGATAGCTTTGGCGTGGGCACCAAGCTCGCGACCTGCTACGATCAGCCGGCGCTGGGCGGCGTGTACAAGCTTTCGGCCCGCCGCGCGAGCGAGACGGACCCGTGGACGCCGGTGGTAAAGCTCTCTGAGCAGCCGTACAAGCGCACGATCCCCGGCGTGCAGCGTGTGCGCCGCTATTACGACGGCTTTGGCGGCCCGGTCTGCGACATGATTTATGACGAGGATCATCTGGCGGGGGAGGGCGCCGCGCGCGGCAATACCCTCGTGGCCGTGAACGATGCCGCCCTGGTGACCGATGTGTCCGAACTTGAGTATCGCGAGCTGCTGGTGCCGATCGTACGCGATGGCAGTGCGGTAGCCCCGCGCGAGAGCATCGAGGACGCACGCGAGCGCTGTGCTTGGGCAATCGATCATCTGGACGCGGCTTTCAAGCGCTTCCTGTATCCGCAGACCTACGTGGTGGGCATGGAACAGGGCTTGGCCCAGGTGCGCGACGAACTCGTGCGCAAGAACATGGCCGCGGCTTCGGCCTTCCCCTGGGCAAAATGATTCCTTGGACGGTAGGGGCGAGTCACGCTCCCTTGGCCGCCAGCTCGGCCGTTCGCTGAACAGTTGATTGGTTTGACGTATGACGACTTCTTATAAAACGATGGTGGTAAAGATCGGTTCGTCCACGGTGGTGGGCGCCGACGGCAAGGTCAACCGCGCCTTTATCGGCGGGCTTGCCGATCAGGCCGCAGCGCTGCGCAAGCTCGGCTGGCGTCTGGTCGTGGTGAGCTCGGGCGCTATCGCCTGTGGCTATCCCGTGCTGGGCTTCGACCGTAAGCCGGTCGGCGACCTGCCGAGCCTGCAGGCCTGCGCTTCGGCCGGCCAGTGCATTATCTCGTCGGCCTACGACGAGGAGTTTCATGCGCGCGACCTGCTCACCTCGCTCGTGCTGCTCACGCGTCACGACACGGCGCGCCGTACGTCCTACCTGCACGCGCGCGACGCCCTGCTGCGCCTGGTGGAGCTTGGCGTGGTGCCGGTCGTCAACGAGAACGATACCGTTACTGTCGATGAGATCAAGTTTGGCGACAACGACACGCTGGCGGCGCTCGTGAGCTGTCTGGTTTCTGCCGATCTGTGCGTGACGCTTTCGGACATCGACGGCCTCTACACCGCCAATCCGCATGAGGATCCGACGGCCGAGTTTGTCCCGGTCGTGCATAAGATCGATGCCAAGATCATTGCCTCGGCGGGCGATTCTTCCACATCGGTGGGCACGGGCGGCATGATCACCAAGATCCGCGCGAGCCGTATTCTCATGACGGCGGGCATTCAGAGCGTTATTTGCTCGGGCGAGGAGCCCGATGCCCTCGTGCGTCTCGCCCGCGGCGAGAGCGTGGGAACCCTGTTCGATCCGCCGGCGGAGCGCCTGGACATCGCACCCCGCAAACTGTGGATCGCGCTGGGCGACAAGGCCCACGGCTCGGTGACGGTTGATGACGGTGCCGCGAAGGCGCTGGTCAGCCATGGCTCTTCCTTGCTTGCGGTGGGTATTCGCGAGGTCGATGGCCAGTTTGCCGAAGGCGATGTGCTCGATGTGTGCGATCCGAGCGGCATGGTTGTCGCCCGCGGT
>URWQ01000225.1 GCA_900551635.1 uncultured Collinsella sp.
CGGCCGATAAGCTCGGCAAGTACAAGACGGCAACCACGATGGTCTCCATCTGCGGTTACCTGTGCGTTTTTGCTATGGCCGGCTTGCACCTTGGCCCGGTGGCGCTGACGCTCGGCATCTACTCGGTGTCGCGCTTCCTGTATGCCGTTGCCGTTGTCTTGACCGTTATCTCGGGCGCCCAGTACTTCTGGAACTGCCGCAAGATCGTCTTTTCGGTCTAGGTCCTGGTGGGTATGACGGTCTCTTTTGAGCAGATTTCCGCACACAATGAGGAGCTGGCGCGCGATATTGTCGAGCGCGCGAGCGCTCGGGGCGTGACGGTTTCGACGGCTGAGTCGCTTACGGCGGGTATGATCGCCTCGACGATTGCGGATATCCCGGGCGCCTCGGCGGTGTTGCGTGGCGGTGCGGTGACTTACTGCGATGAGATTAAGCATCGCGTTCTTGGTGTTGAGCAGGAGACGCTCGACCGCTATACCGCGGTGTCGCATCAGACCGCGCGCGAGATGGCGGTGGGTTCGCTGGAGCTGTACCAGAGTGATATTGCAGTGAGCGCAACGGGTTATGCCGGCCCCGGCGGTGGCACTGAGGGCGATCCGGCGGGCACTTTCTATATTGGCTGGGCGTATCGCGCGGCTTATGGGGAAGTCCCGGTTGTGGACTCTGTGCGCTGCCACTATGAGGGCGACCGTTCGTGTGTTCGTGCCCATGCGGTCGCGGAGGCATTGGGGCGCATTGCCCTTGTGCTCAACTCTATGGAATAGAAGTGTTTTAAGGGGCCTCCGGGCCCCTTAATTGTGGAGATAGGGACTTCTGACAAATTTAGCGTTTGTGCTGGTTATAGATGTATTCTTGCCTTCTTTGTTCTTATTTGGCCCTGTGTGGTCAAGCATTTGGTCAGTGTTTGGTCGGCGTTTGGTTGGGTTTTGGAAAGACTGCCTGCATATGATTGGCCTGAACGGTTGACCACGAACAGCCGTTCGTTTATTATCGATGCAGGTTGTTAAGAGGAGGGCTATTCATGGCCAAGAATTCAGGTCCCGTACGTACCGTTCATGCTCGCACTACGGGTAAAGAGCGCGATGAGATGATCGCCACCACCAAGGCCGAGATCGAGAAGAAATTCGGCCAGGGTTCCATCATGAGGTACGGCGACGGTGGTCCCGAGCTCGAGGTCGAGGCCATTCCCACGGGCGCCCTGGCCCTCGATGCCGCGCTGGGTATCGGCGGCGTGCCGCGCGGCCGTATCGTCGAGATTTACGGTCCTGAGTCCTCCGGTAAGACGACGCTTTCGCTCGAGATCCTGGCCGAGGCCCAGGCAATGGGTGGCGTTGTGGCATTTATCGATGCCGAGCACGCGCTTGATCCCACGTATGCCGCGCGCATCGGTGTGGATATCGACGAGGTGCTCATTTCCCAGCCCGATACGGGCGAGCAGGCGCTCGAGATTGTTGACATGCTCGTGCGTTCCGGCGCCATCGATGCCATCGTCGTCGACTCCGTCGCCGCGCTGACCCCGCGTGCCGAGATCGAGGGAGAAATCGGCGACACTACGGTCGGTCTTCAGGCTCGCCTGATGAGCCAGGCGCTCCGCAAGCTCGCCGGCTCGCTCTCCAAGTCCAACACGACGTGCATCTTCATTAACCAGCTGCGTGAGAAGATCGGTGTCATGTTCGGCAACCCCGAGACCACGACGGGCGGCCGCGCCCTTAAGTTCTTCTCTTCGGTACGTATCGATATTCGCCGCATCGACAGCATTAAGCTTAAGGACGAGGTTATCGGTAACCGCGTGCGCGCCAAGGTCGTTAAGAACAAGGTGGCAGCTCCGTTCCGATCTGCTGAGTTCGACATCATGTACGGTACGGGCATCTCTAAGGAGGGCTCGATTCTGGACATGGCTGTCGAGTGCGGTATCTGCAAGAAGATGGGCTCCTGGTTTGCCTATGGCGATGACAAGCTCGGCAACGGTCGCGAGGCCGCCAAGGCGTTCCTGCGCGAACACCCCGATTGTGCCGACGAGATTGAGCATAAGGTCCGCCTTGCCTGTGGACTTGAGTTTGATGACGATGCTCCGTCCGAGGTCGAGCTGACCGATCAGCCTGCGCCTGAGGAGTTTGACGAGCTTTACGCCATCGATGGTTCCGCCATGCTCGATGATGACGACGAGTAGCGGTTACGCTCATGTCGTATACGGTGACCGAGGCCACGGTCGTCTTTCCCGATAAGAAGGCGGCCTCCTCGTTCTCGAGCGGGTATGCGTCCAAAAAGCCTTGCGCACATATCGATTGTGAGCTTGAGGGCGGTTTTGAGCGGTCCATTTGGATTCCCGTGCGGGTCGCGCGGCTGTATGTCAAAAACCGCACCGATCTTCCCTGTGATTGGGACAACTTTCGTGAGGCGGTGCAGCTCATCGAGCGTAAATGTGCACTTACCATGGTGACCGAGATGCTATCGCGCCGCGACCATGCGACGGGTGAGGTCCGTGACAAGCTGGCTCGCTACGGCTTTCACCAGCCCGCGATCGATTTCGCCGTCGAGCGCGCCACCGAGTATCACTTTTTAGACGACAACCGCTTTTGCTCGTACTTTATCGAGGAGCGCAAGCGGCGCGGTTGGGGACAGCGCAAAATCGAGACCGAGCTCAAGCGCCGTCATGTCGTGCTCGATGACATTCCCGGTTATCCCGAGGATTATTTTGCCGTCGAAGACGATTTGGCGCGTGCGTCAGCCCTGCTCGCCAAGCGGCGTGTTCCAGAGACGCGCGGATTCGAAAAACTGGTTCGGTTTTTGATGGGCAAGGGCTTCTCGTATCACATCGCCGCCGATGCCGTTAAGGCACGTCTCGATGCCGAACGCGAGGAATGTGCGGTTTAGGCGTATGCGTTTTGTGACCCTGCCGTTCACCGCGTTTTAGCCG
>URWQ01000226.1 GCA_900551635.1 uncultured Collinsella sp.
AGGCCCGATTTTGCCTCTTGACAATGTCCTGCTCATATTAAAAGGAACGTCCCTAACTGCTGGGTTTAGGCTGTTAGATCGAGTTCGTAGAGGAAGCTTTCGCGCGGCATGTCGTGACGGCGCTCTTCGCGGTTGGCGCGGTGCGTGGCCGTGCGCTTAAAGCCGTGCAGCTCGTAGAACTTCCACGAGCAGTTGGAGTCGGTGTACAGGTGCGCCCTCGTCGCTCCAAGCGAGGACAGGTGCGAGACGGCGGCATCGAGCAGAACCGTGCCAACGCCCAGGCCATGGACATCGCGATCCACGGCAAGCAGCGTGACCTCGTTGTCGTGCGGCAACGGGCTGCTCTCGAGCAGGCGGTTGTTGGTTCGGATGGTTGCGCGCACAAACGAGAGATACTCGGCGCACGCATCGGGCTCTAGCTCACGCATCTGCGATAGCAGCGTGCGTTCGGTATCCATCCAATGCTCGTTGATAGTGGCGCCGGAGCTCTGTTCCGCACGCGCGAGCGAAATGCCACGCGCCTGACCGTCGATTACGGCAACCTGTGAAAACGTCGACGACGAAAGGCAATAGGCGAGGTCGCACGCGGCCTCAAGGCGGTTGTACTCATCGTTATCCGAATTGTTATGCCAAAGCTGCTGCAGAATCAGCGCGATGGCGTCGAAGTCTTCGGTATCAAACGGTCGGTAGAGAACCCGCGAGACCATGGTGCCTCTTTCTTTTGCGGATGCATATCGAGCACAGTTCTACCACGCCATTGGCATCTAATTATGGTGCCCCTGTGTTCCATGAACTCACCGTGCCCGGTGCCATGTCCATCCCCTCCGCTCGCAAACTTTTTCTGCACATGCGCCCGTTGCGGGGTGCATCGATGCGCTCGATGCGCTACATTAAATCAGTATTTTCAATGCCGCTGCGCGAGCGCTGCAGATCGACGTATCACCGACTCACAGAGCACGGCGGCGTACCAGACAGGAGGACTGCATGGGATCTGATGTGAAGATCGCACGCGCGTTGATCTCGGTTACCGATAAGACGGGCGTCGTCGATTTCGCACGGACGCTGGTTGACGACTTTGGCGTCGAGATCATCTCTACGGGCGGCACGGCTCGTGCCATCGAGGACGCGGGCGTTCCCGTAACCCCCATCGAGGAGTTCACGGGCTATCCCGAGATGATGGACGGCCGCGTTAAGACCCTGCACCCCAAGGTTCATGGCGCGCTGCTGGCCCGCCGCGATTCCGAGCAGCACATGCAGGAGGCCGCTCAGCACGGCATTAAGCTGATCGACCTGGTCGTCGTCAACCTGTACGAGTTCGAGAAGACCGTCGCCAACCCCGAGGTCACCTTCGCGGACGCCATCGAGCACATCGACATCGGTGGCCCCTCCATGCTGCGTTCTGCCGCCAAGAACGCCACGAGCGTTACCGTCATTTCCGACCCGGCCGATTATGATGCCGTCCTGGCCGAGATGCACGAGACCGGTGGCTGCACCACGCTTTCCACCCGTCGTCGCCTGCAGGTGAAGGTCTACCAGACCACCGCCGCCTACGACACGGCTATCTCCCGTTGGCTTGCCGCCCAGGCAAGCGACGTGGCGGACACCTCTGCCAAGCTCGAGATCTCGCTGGAGAAGGTCGACGACCTGCGCTATGGCGAGAACCCGCAGCAGAAGGCTACGGTCTACCGCTTTGCCGAGGGCTGCGAGAACACCGCGAGCTCGCAGTTCCCGCTCGTGGGCTCCGAGCAGATCCAGGGCAAGCCGCTCAGCTACAACAACTATCTGGATGCCGACGCCGCCTGGAACCTGGTCCGCGAGTTCGACGAGCCTGCCTGCGTGATCCTCAAGCATCAGAACCCCTGCGGCTCCGCCGTGGCCGAGGACATCACGGCCGCCTACGACCGCGCCTTCGCCTGCGATCCCAAGAGCGCCTTTGGCGGCATCATCGCCTGCAACCGCGAGGTTCCCTATGAGCTGGTCGAGCACTTTGCCGATCAGAACAAGCAGTTCGTCGAGGTTATCATCGCCCCGAGCTACACCGACGAGGCGCTCGAGCGCATGGCCAAGCGCCCCAACCTGCGCGTGCTGGCCACCGGCGGCGTGGACCACGGCGCCCAGGTGGAGCTGCGCTCCATCGATGGCGGCATGCTGGTACAGGAGGTCGACCACGTGACCGAGGACCCCGCGACCTTTACGTTCCCCACCGACCGCAAGCCCACCGACGCCGAGATGGCCGAGCTCGAGTTTGCCTGGAAGGTCTGCAAGGGCGTCAAGTCCAACGCCATTCTGGTCTCCAAAGGTAAGGCCGGCATTGGCATGGGCCCGGGTCAGCCTAACCGCGTTGACTCCGCACTGCTTGCCTGCGAGCGTGCCGAGGACTTCTGCGAGCGCGAGGGCGTGGAGAAGGGTGGCTTTGCCTGTGCAAGCGACGCGTTCTTCCCGTTCCGCGACAACGTCGACGTTCTTGCTGCACACGGCGTGACCTGCATCATCCAGCCCGGCGGCTCCAAGCGCGACGACGAGAGCATCCAGGCCTGCAATGAGCACAATATTGCTATGGTGTTTACGGGCGCTCGCCACTTCCGCCACTAAGTTCCGCCTTGGGACAAAATAATCTCTGCAAAAGACGGCTGCTCCGTTTGGAGGGCCGTCTTTTTGGTATAAGAGGACGGAATGACTAACACGAAAGGTACAACCATGCCCCAGATTGATGATGCCGAGCTGTTTGGCAATGCCGAGGATCAGCGTGCGTACGAGGACTTTTGCGCCAATCAGGAGGCGGTCGAGAAGTTTACGCTCGACAAGCCCGCGCTTGTCTGCCGTTGGCGCATGTCCAATAAAAAGGTGCCCATGCTCAACCGCCACATTC
>URWQ01000227.1 GCA_900551635.1 uncultured Collinsella sp.
CAGAATCCCAAAGCATTGTTGGTTGCCGAGACGGTTCGCGATGAGCTGATGGAATGGGCCTCGACCTGCGGATATGACGAGAACTTGGCGCGGGAGCGTGCGGCGAGCTTGGGGTTGTCGGGTCTGGATGGACGCCATCCGTACGATCTTTCGGGCGGGCAGCGTCAACTGCTTGCATTGGCAAAACTGCTGCTAATCGGCCCCGAACTGCTATTGCTCGATGAGCCCACCAAGGGTCTAGACCTGTTCAGCCGCCGCATCATCGCCCGCGCCCTGCGTGACCATGCGAAGGTTGGCGGCACCGTCGTCATGGCCACGCACGATCTGGATTTTGCCGAGCAGGTTGCCGATGACGTTGCCATGATGTTTGACGGTGAGATTGCCTGCATGGAGCCGCCGGCCGACTTCTTTGTCGACAACGTGTTTTATAGGGCGTGATGGGATGACGGATTATCGCGTCGCGCGCCTGCTCGCAAAACTGGAGATCCCGCTGCTGCTGGCGGTGCGAGCCGTGATGGCTGCGGCGTTGCTGGCGGGCGTTGAGCAGGCGGCACTTGCCATGCTTGTCGTGGTGGCGCTGGTGCTCGCGCTGTTCTTTGCGGGCTACGAGGCGTCGCGCCCGGGCTTACGCCAAATTATGCCAACGCTGGTTCTGGCGGCGTCGGCTGCGGCGGGGCGCATTCTGTTTGGCCCCATTCCCGACTTTAAACCGGTGAGCGCCATCGCCATTATCGCGGGGGCGACGCTTGGTCGCCGCAATGGTTTTATGGTCGGTGCGCTGGCGGCGCTGACCAGCAATTTCTTTTTTGGACAGGGCATGTGGACGCCGTGGCAGATGTATGCCTGGGGTCTGGTTGGCTATGTTGGCGGCGTGCTGGCGCATGCGGGCGCGTTCGACCGTGCGGATGGAACCGTGCGCATGCCGGCGCTACTGACCTACGGTTTTGCTTCGGGTTTGCTGTACGGCGTTGTGATCAACGCCTACGACATTATCGGTTTTGTTCAACCGCTCACGTGGGCGGGTGCCATGGCGCGTCTTGCCACGGCAGTGCCGTTCGATATCACACACGGCCTCGCGACCTGCGTGTTCTTGGCCGCCTTGTACAAGCCTTGGTGCCGTCGCATTAACCGTGTCGTCGTGAAATACGGACTGTAGGGCATTTCGCGTTCCCACACGAACTTGCGGTGGAATAGTTCTCGTTTTTGGCTATTTGCTGCCCAAACAGGAACTATTCCACCGCAACTTATAGGGGGAGAGGGGTCACATGATCTGTTTTCCTCTGTCCCCTAGAGGAATTACTTGGGGCTAGAGCTCTAGCGTGAGGGTGACGGGGCAGTGGTCGCTGCCAAAGATGTCGCCGCGGATGCCGGTGTCGCGTACGTTGTCGGCGATTGCGTCGCTTACCAGGAAGTAGTCGATGCGCCAGCCGGCGTTGTTCTTGCGGGCATTAAAGCGATAGCTCCACCAGCTGTAGACGCCCTCGACGTCCGGATTAGCCGTGCGCCAGGTATCGGTAAAGCCGGCGTTGAGCAGCTCGGTAAACTTGCCGCGTTCTTCGTCCGAAAAGCCGGCGTTGCCGCGGTTGGACTTGGGGTTCTTAAGGTCGATCTCCTCGTGCGCCACATTCAGATCGCCGCAGTACACCACAGGCTTCGTCTGATCCAGCCCGCAGAGGTATTCCCGCAGGTCGTCCTCCCACCGCATCCGATAGGGGAGACGCCTCAGCTCATCCTGCGAGTTCGGCGTATAGCAGCACACAAGGTAGAAGTCCTCGTACTCCGCCGTGATGACGCGCCCCTCGTGCCGGTACTCGTCGCCGCCGAAGTCATAGCAGACAGAGAGCGGCTCCGTCCGGGTGAGGACGGCCGTTCCGGAGTAGCCCTTTTTGTCGGCGGAGTTAAAATAGCGGTGGTAGCCCGGCAGGTCGAAAACCGCCTGCTCCGGCTGCAGCTTCGTCTCCTGCAGGCAGATCACATCCGCGTCCGCGAGCGCCACAAAATCCAGAAAGCCTTTGTTCAGGCAGGCCCGCAGGCCGTTCACGTTCCACGATACCAGCTTCATGAGGATCGTCCTCCCGTTTCATTTCTCCGCTCCATCATAGCAGAGCTTCGCCCCTGAAAAAAAGAAAGACGCCGTATGGCATCTTTCTTTTTCGCTGCTATTTACTGCTTTGTGCGGTCGTAGGAGACCACCACGCGGCGGTTCGGCTCCGTGCCGATGGAGAAGGTCGTGATGTACTGCGTGTCCTGCAGTGCCGTGTGGATCACGTGGCGCTCGTAGGCGTTCATCGGCTCGAGCGTCACGTTGCGGCGGTACTTGACCACCTTGCCCGCGACCTTCTGCGCCAGACGCTCCAGACTCTCCTCGCGCTTTTCGCGGTAGTTCTCGGCGTCGATCTGCACGCGGGCACGCTTGCTCTCGCCGCCGCGGTTGATGGAATAGTTCGTCAGCTGCTGAATGGCGTCGAGCGTTTCGCCGCGGCGACCGATGAGCGCGCCGAGCTTTTCACCCTCTAAAATGACCTTGTAGCGGTTCTTCTCGACCTCATAGACCTTGACCTCGGCCTTGGCGTCCATGTGCTCGAGCAGACCGGAGAGGAACGTGCGGATCTGCTCGCTCTTCTCGTCGCGGATCTCCTCGCCGAGCACGGCCGGCTCGCGCGGAGCCTTCTCGGCCTTCGGCTCGGCCCTGCGCTCGCCGCGCTTGGCCTCGCGCTCCTGCTTTTCCCTGGCGCGCACTTCCTTCTGCAGCACCTCGGCGCAGTAAACGGGTTTCTTCTCCGCCTTGGGCGCGGCGCTCTTGGGCTCGGGCTTGACCGGCTCCGGCTTCGGCTCCGG
>URWQ01000228.1 GCA_900551635.1 uncultured Collinsella sp.
ACATAGGAGCGGACTTCGCGCGAGCAATACACGGTCTTGACCTGCTCCTGCAGGGCGATGACGTCCATGCCCATGTCGTTGGCGCTGCCGTGACCCTGCTGGTCCTCGCGCACCGCCTCGATGGCACTCACGTAGGTGTTGGCGGCAGACATCGCGGTCACGCAGGTCACGCCGCGGCGCACCGCCTCGGTGCGCAACAAATAGCCGTCGCCACGCGAGCCCGGGCCGTACGGCGTGTTGATGATCACTGCGATCTTGCCATCGGCGATGAGGTCGCCGATGTTGGGGCACTCGCCGTCATGCGGGCCGCTGATCTTTTCCACGACCTCGCACGTCACGTTGCCTCCGCGCAGCACGCGCGCCGTACCCTCGGTAGAGCAGATGTCAAAGCCCAGATAGCGCAGGATACGGGCAACCGAAAGGATATGGCGCTTGTCGCGGTCGCACACGCTAATGAATACCTTGCCGCAGCTCGGATCGGGCAGCTTGTAGTCAATCGCCAGCTGCGTCTTGGCGTATGCCTCGGGATAGCTCTTGGCGATACCCATGACCTCGCCCGTCGACTTCATCTCGGGCCCCAGGATAACGTCGGCTCCCGGGAAACGGCCCCAGGGCATGACAGCTTCCTTCATGCAGAACCAGTCCAGCTGACGCTCGTCGCTCGGCAGGCCCAGGCTCGCGATGGAATCGCCCGCCATGATACGCGCCGCGCACTTGGCCAGCGGCACGCCGGTGGCCTTGGAGATGAACGGCACGGTACGGCTGGCACGCGGGTTGGCCTCGATCACGTAGACGGTCTCGCCCTTGATGGCATACTGCACGTTTACCAGGCCGCGGACTCCCAGCGCCATCGCGATGCGGCGCGTGGTCTCGCGGAGCTTCGCCTGCAGACTCTCGCTAAAGCTGAACGGCGGAATGCAGGTCGCGGAGTCACCGGAATGAATACCGGCCTCTTCGATATGCTCCAGGATGCCGCCGATGTAGACCTCCTCGCCGTCGCACAGGGCGTCGACGTCGGACTCGATCGCACCCTCCAGGAAGCGATCGAGATACACCGGGTAGTCGGGGCTAATGTGCGCAGCCTCGGCCATGTAATCGCGCAGATGCTCGGCATCGTAGGCGATCATCATGCCGCGACCGCCCAGCACATAGCTCGGACGCACCAGCAGCGGGTAGCCAATGTGCGCTGCAACGGCCTCGGCCTCCTCAAACGAGGTGGCCTGGCCCGCCGGCGGGTACATAATGCCCAGTTTGTCGAGCAAGGCGGCAAAACGCTCGCGGTCCTCGGCAAAGTCGATGGCATCGGGCTTGGTGCCCATAATGTTCACGCCGCTCTCCTCGAGCATGCGTGCCAGCTTAAGCGGGGTCTGGCCGCCGAGCGTCACCACGACGCCGTCGGGACGCTCAACGTCGATAACGTCCATGACGTCCTCGTAGGTGAGCGGCTCAAAGTACAGGCGGTCTGACGTGTCGTAGTCGGTCGAGACGGTCTCTGGGTTGCAGTTGACCATGATGGTCTCAAAGCCGCGGGCCGCCAGCGCATAGCTCGCATGCACGCAGCAGTAGTCGAACTCAATACCCTGGCCGATACGGTTGGGACCGGCACCCAGAATCATCGCCTTGGGCTTGTCCGCCGGCGTGGTCTCGTCGGGGGCAACGCACTTCTTGGCGATCGGGCTCGTGCGGTAAATGTTCTCGTAGGTCTTATAGTGGTATTCCGTGGCACTCGAGAACTCGGCGGCGCAGGTGTCGACCGTCTTCATGCTGGGAACCACGCCCAGACCCTTACGGTAAGCGCGAACAAAACGCTCATCCGAGCCGGTCAGCGCGGCAATCTCGGCATCGCTCGTGCCATACTGCTTGAGCAGGCGCATCGCGTCGGCGTCAATGTCCTCCACGCGCAGGCCGCGGATGCTCTCCTGGACCTGCACCATATCGTTGATGCGGTTGAGATACCACGGATCGATACCGCAGATGGCGTGGATGCGCGCAACATCCCAGCCACGGCGCAGGGCCTCGACCACAAAGAAGATGCGGTGCTCAGTCGGGGTGCCCACGGCCTGGGCGAGTTCATCGTCGCTCAGCTTATCGGCGCCCTCCTTGCCACCGGCGCAAATACCCTGGTGCCCGTCCTCCAGCGAGCGCATGGCCTTGCCAAAGGCCTCCTCAAAGGTGCGGCCGATCGCCATGATCTCGCCCACGGCCTTCATGCGCGTGGTGAGCGTGGGGTCGGTGCCCTTGAATTTCTCAAAGGCAAAGCGCGGCACCTTGACCACGCAGTAGTCGATCGTGGGCTCAAAGCAGGCGGGCGTGGCCTTGGTGATGTCGTTGACGATCTCGTCGAGCGTATAGCCCACGGCCAGGCGAGCGGCGGCCTTGGCGATGGGGAAGCCCGTGGCCTTGGAGGCCAGGGCCGAGGAACGCGACACGCGCGGGTTCATCTCGATGACCGACACCTGCCCGTCCTTGACGACATAGTCGACGTCGCGCTGCATCACGCCGTGGGCGCGGATGGCGTTGTTGATGTGGTGCATATAGGCGCTGTTCTCCGCGTCGGCCAGATTTTCCAGCCCGAAGTATGCCTCTGCCTTGCGGGTGCCCGCGGTCGTCAGCACGGCGTTGCGCGCCTTCTCGTCTACGATGTAGTCGGCGTCGGCGCCCATCTCCGCGTCGACCTTCTTGGAATCGATCTCCTTAATGCGGAAGCATTTGAGCGTCCGCGCGAAGCGGTCGGCCTTCTCGTAGAGCGGGTCGCTCTCGTCGCCGGGGCCGGAGATGATCAGCGGGGTGCGCGCTTCGTCGATGAGGATCGAGTCGACCTCG
>URWQ01000229.1 GCA_900551635.1 uncultured Collinsella sp.
TTTGGTCGCCTGGACGCCGGTTTTTTGGCTCGCAGCGCGCCCGAGCCAAAGGTCGAGGCAACACGGCCGGCGTCGGGCGAGACCCCACGATGGCGCTCGGTCCCGTAGCTGCTGCCGCCAAAGAAATCGTCAAAGCTCGATCCGCCGCGCGAACCGGAACCGCCGGTCGAGCGCGTATGCGAACCGAACACCTTGCCGCCGTACATGTCCGAGCCCATGCCCGAGCCAAAGGTGCCGTGACGGTCGCCGCGCTTCTCCCAGCCCGTGCCCTCAAAACCGGCAGAACCGATACCGCTAAACTCGATATCCTCAAACGGAATCTCATTGAGGAAGCGCGAACGCGGGTTGGCAGAGGTCGAGCCGTAGGTGCGACGCGTGGCCGCATAGGTCAGGAACAGGCGCTTACCGGCACGCGTGATGGCAACGTAGGCCAGGCGACGCTCCTCCTCGAGCTTGCCCGGGTCATCGCTGCCGCCAAAGTCGTGCACGTGCGGGAAGATGCCCTCCTCCATGCCGGCCACGAACACCGCCGGGAACTCCAGGCCCTTGGCGGAGTGGATAGTCATCATGGTAATGGCATGCGTCTCGCCGGCCAGGGAATCCAAGTCGGAGCGCAGGGCCAGCCACTCCATGAGTGCCGGCAGCGCCTTACAGGTGAGCGGACCGTAGGTGCGCTCGATCTCGTCGGCATGCACGGCACCCGCCGGCATCTCCGTCGGCGCGGCATACGCGTTGCCCGCGATGGCGGCGGCCAGGGCATCCTGCGGCGAGAGCGCCGGGGCCGCCAGGCTGTCGAGCGGATTGGAACCCGCGGCATCACGCGCGCCAACGAGCGCCTCAAACGAGGATGCCGGGGCGGACGGCCCCGGTTCGGGCGCAGGCGCGCTCAACACGACGGGCTCGGGCTCGGCGCCGGCAGGCACGTCGGCAACACCGGCTGCGCGCAGCTCTTCTAAGCTCTCGAGCGTACCCTCGATATCCTCGTGCGTCTCCTCAAATTCGGCGGCGACGCCCAGGAATTCCTGGATGTTCTCGGCGCGGCTCTCGGACTCCATGGTGCCCTCGGCGCGGAAAGCCTGCAGCAGGCCCGTCTTATCGACGATCATCTCGACGACGTCCTTGAGCTCGCCGTCCATGCGACGGCCCTCGCGCACTAGCGAGACAAAGCTCGACAGGCCATTGCGCACCTTGGCGCTAAACATGCCCGTCTCGGCTGTTGCGATCTCGCAGGCCTGGAAGAACGAGCAACGGTTGTCGCGCGCCAGCTGCTCAATCTTTTGGATCGAGGTGGAGCCGATGCCGCGGCGCGGCGTGTTGATGACGCGCTTGACGCTCATCTCGTCTGCCGGGTTCACGATCATCTTAAGGTAGGCCATGACGTCGCGGATCTCGGCACGGTCGAAGAATCGCGTGCCGCCCACGATCTTGTAGGGCACGCCTGCGCGCAGGAACATATCTTCGAGGATACGCGACTGGGCGTTGGTGCGGTAGAACACGGCGATATCGTCGTAACTCGTGCCTTTGGCATGCAGTTTTTCGATCTCGCCGGCAATCCAGCGGCCCTCGTCGCGCTCGTCGCTTGCCTGGAAGGCCTGGATCTTCTCGCCATCGCCCTCGGCCGTAAACAGGCGCTTGTCCTTGCGCTGCGAGTTGTGGCGCACCACGGCGTTGGCGGCGCTCAGGATATGGCCCGTGGAGCGGTAGTTCTGCTCCAGCTTAACGGTCTTGCAGTTTTTAAAGTCCTGCTCAAAGTCCAGGATGTTGGTGATGTCGGCGCCACGCCAGCTATAAATGGACTGGTCATCGTCGCCCACGACCATGAGGTTTTGGTACTTGGCGGCCAGCAGGTTGGCGATCTCGTATTGGACGTGGTTGGTGTCCTGATACTCGTCGACGCTAATGTAGCGGAAGCGCTCTTGGTACTTGTCGAGCACCTCGGGGCGGGTGCGCAGCAGCTCGAGCGTGCGCACGAGCAGGTCGTCGAAGTCCATCGCGTTGGCGGCGCGCAGGCGGCGTTCCAGCTCCAAGTAGACCTGCGCGGCCTTTTTGTCGTTGGGGCTGTCGGCGGATTTGAGCATGTCCTCGGGGCTGATCATGGCGTTTTTGGCCGAACTGATCTTGCTGCGGATCATATTGATGGGGAATTGCTTTTGCTCGATACCGAGCGCCTGCATAATATCGCGCACCATGCGCTTGGAATCGTCGTCATCGTAGATGGTGAACTGACCGGTGTAGCCCAGCAGGTCAGCGTCCTCGCGCAGCATGCGCACGCACATAGCATGGAAGGTGCACACCCACATGCCGCGGGTACCGCTGGGGATGAGTGCCGCCAGACGCTCGCGCATCTCGGCCGCGGCCTTGTTGGTAAACGTGATGGCAAGGATCTGCCAGGGCTTAACACCCAGGTCGCCAAGCATATGTGCGATGCGAAAGGTCAAGACGCGGGTCTTGCCCGAGCCGGCGCCGGCAAGCACCAGCAACGGGCCCTCGGTGGTCAGAACTGCCTCGCGCTGAGCGGAATTAAGGCTGTCGATGTCGACGAGCGGCTTGGCGGGCTTGGGTGCCGGCGCGGGAGCGTCGTAGATGTCGAGCGGGACGAGCTCGGGCTCCGGCGCAGCAGGGACGGCATATGCATCGAGCGGCACGGGTTCCGGCGCGGGCGGCACGGATACCGCGGCGTTCTTTTCCCAGGGCAAGGGCTGGGTCATGGGCGACTCCTCATCTGACGGACGGCGCGCCTGCGGGCGGCGCCATAGTTTGAGCCGTACCAGTATACCGAGCCGCGCGGACACCGACGCAAATCACACCACGACTCCGTGC
>URWQ01000230.1 GCA_900551635.1 uncultured Collinsella sp.
AAGAAGTCCTCTAGTGCTGCCGAGCAGGAGACTGGCACCAATCCGCTCGCCATCGTTGGCATCGCCGCCGGCGTGATTGGCCTCGCGCTCATCGCCGTCTTCGTGCTGACCAAGCGCGGCAAGGGTGACGGTAATGCCCGATAAGCCCAAGGAGACCAGCGGGCAACAGCCCGACTCCTCGTTTATCCAGCTCGATGATCCAAAGCAAAAGGGCGCCGCTTCGGCGGCACAAAGCGCTCCTTGGCGTTCTGACTGCCGCGTGCACCATTCTGATCGTCGTCTCGCTGGGCTTTGTCCATCCCTCCGAGAGCGGCGCCTGGTCCGTTGATTGGTTTTTTCAGTCCGTGACGGGGGAGAGCGTCGTTTCCAAGGATGACAATGGGTCTGGCTCGTCTACCGCTTCGGGCGAGGCCAGTTCCAAGGATTCCAAATCTTCGAATGATGCAAAAGACGAGCCCAAGGGTTCGAACGACGCCAAGGACGATTCCGAGTCTTCAAACAAGGAATCGGACAAAAACTCGGATAGCAAGAAGTCCGAGGACCGGGGCGGCAAGAAGTCTGGCGATAAATCCGCTGCCCAAAATACGGGAGCCGGTGATACTTCCAATGCGTCTGGCGGTGCTTCTTCGGGCGGTGGCCAGTCGTCTGATGGAGCCTCGTCCTCTAATGGTGGAAACGCCTCCTCGGGCAGCCAAAGCGGCTCACAGGAGTCCAGCTACGTTACGGTGACGGTTTCGGTCACATCGAGCGCTGTGGGCAATCCTGTGTCCTCTGGCGGCACCTTTACCTTTAACGAAGGCGCCACCGTTTACGATGCCCTGTGCGCGCTAGGCCTTTCTGTCAACGCACACGGCTCGTCGTACGGCACGTATGTTTCCGCGATTGGTGGTTTGGCCGAGAAACAGTACGGCGGCACGAGCGGCTGGATGTACTCCGTCAACGGCACAACGCCCATGACGGCCTGCAGTAACTACGTTCTCTCCAATGACGACAACGTCGTTTGGTATTACGTAACGGGCTAGAGGCCTCGACATAGCGCGCCAGACGGGCGGTTCGGGCCAACATCCGGACCGCCCGTTTTTCATGCGAATGGGACTGGGTCGCCGGGTCTCTCTGCAAACAAAAAACCGGTTGGAACGGGAATTCCAACCGGTTATACATTCAAGCAAATAGTGAATCGACTACGACCGTGCGCCCTCGAGGAAGAAGCGACGGCTGAAGTAGTTGTACCAGGTGACAAGGAACGTGGCGATGGCCTTCATGGCCTGGTAGCCGATGCTCAAAAACGTGACGCCCACAAACATATACAGGTCGTTGAGGCCCAGGCCGATCACCGACAGGATGGTGAAGATCGTGAACTCGCGCTTGCGGCTCATGCCTTCGCGGTGGTCGAACACGTACTTCATGCTGAGCCAGTAGTTGACCACGACGGACGTGATAAACGAAACCGTGGTGCTCATCAAAAAGTCGAGGTGGAACAGCTCGACGAGCGCAATGAGCATGCCCCAGTCGATGCCAAAGGAGATAAGACCCACGACAGCAAACTTGAGGAACTGCTTGGTATGAGGTTGTGCCAGCGCCTTGCGCACGTAATCACATCCAATGCGTTGATGAATCGAGCAGAGGATACTTTAGAGCTTTTACAAGGGAAACGTAAGGTCTTTGCCAAGAACTATATGAACTCGCCAAATTTTCAAGAGCTAATCCTCAAACGTTGAAAATTTGCCCGTAAACGAGCGGCACCCACGGACGATACTGCGCTGAGTGCACGTCGTCCGTGGGTGCCGTAATGCTGCAGGGGTTTCGAGCTACTTGGTCTCGTCGCCCTCCAGGAAGATTTTTCGGGTCACAAAGTTGTAGACCATGACAAGCGCGGTGGCGCAGATCTTGGCGATATTGGCCTCGAGTCCCAGGCCGGCGTTGAGCGCCAGCACGATGCCGTCGTTGAGCACCAAACCGATCACGGACAGCACGACAAAGATGATGAACTCGCGGCGGCGGCTCATGCCTTCCTTGTGCGCAAACACGTACTTCATGCTTGCGAGGTAGTTAAAGATGAGTGAGATGATAAAGCCGCTGGTGTTGGCGATTAGGATGTTGAGGCCCAGACCGTAGTGGAGCAGATTCATAATGCCAAAGTCGATAACCGTGGCAATGACACCGACGACGCCAAATTTCATGATCTGCGCAAGGAGCTTTTGCATGGTACCTGCCTTAGGGTGGCGCGGGGACGCCGTGGGGATGACAAACTCAGCAAGTTTAGCCAATCCCCGCGGGTGGGGCTAGACGCGCTCTTCGATAGCACCGTTTCTATATGCATCGAGCAGCTGACGCAGGTCTTGGATTTGGCTGCGGATCTTGGCGCCAGTATCGGTGTCGCTCACCATGCGGCGACGGTCCGCTTGGTCAAAACGGTTGGTCTCGCTTTCGATGTCCACGTTGCGCGTGAGTGCCTCGGCAACCGTCGTAAAGGCCCGGTGCGACTTGAGGCGGCAGCCGCGCGAGCTCGAGATGAGCGTATAGCCGGCGATGCCCGTCTTGGGATGGTAAGCGCGGCAGAAGCCGCCATCGATGACCAGCAGCTTGCCCTCGGCGCGGATGGGCTGCTCGCCCTTGGTGGTTTTAACGGGCGTGTGGCCGTTGATGATGTGGCCGCGCTCAAAGTCCACGCCGAACTCGGTGAGGATCGTGCGCGCCGTTTCCCCGCTGTTCCAGAGATCGTAGTACGGATTTTTCTGCTCCGTTCGGGCCTCCGGATCGTCGAGGAACGTGCGCTCGAACGTTGCGATCTTGTCCTTGCCGTTGAGCGGAGAATAC
>URWQ01000231.1 GCA_900551635.1 uncultured Collinsella sp.
TACAGGGCTATCGATTACCCCGTGTTCTGCAAACCTGCCGAGACGCCGGTCACAGTCGAAAGGATCAGGCTCATGTACTCGGCCTTCTTCTCCTCGGCCATCTCGTCCTGGTTCATACGCACCTCGCGAAGGGCGCGGACCTGGGCGATAGACAGGGCGTCGACGTAGGGGTTGCGCACACGAACGGCGCAGCCGAGCACGCGACGACGCTGCAGCGGCCACTCGTCACCGACGATGGCAAGGACCCACTTACGCGTGAGCTGCATCTCGGTGAAGACCTTCTCGGACAAATCCTGGCGATCGCCCAGGTGCAGATACATCTTGGCGATGCGCTGGTCGGTCTTAGCAATCGACATCTCGATGTTGTCGATAAAGGTGCGGAAGAACGGCCACTCCTGGTAGGCAGCCTTAAGCTGGTCCAGATCGCCAAACTGCTCGCAGGCGGTACCCAGGCCGTACCAAGCGGCCAGATTGATGCGCGCCTGGCTCCAGCTGAAGATCCAAGGAATGGTACGCAGGTCGTCGAGGGACTTGGCACCCAAGCCGCGCTTGGCGGGACGCGAGCCGATCGGCAGCAGACCGACTTCGGTCAGCGGCGTCACGGTCGAGAACCACGGTGTAAAGTCCTCGGTGTTCAGCAGGTCCAGATAGCGCTCGTGACTTGCGGCGTTAAGCTTCTCGGCCATATCCCAGAACTTCTGCGTGGTCTCGGTGTTGGTCTTCTCGACACTCGGGGCCGACTGCAAAAGCGTTGCGGCGGCAACGGACTCAACATGGCGCTGAGCCAGCGTGCGGTTGCCGTAACGGGCAAAGATGACCTCGCCCTGCTCGGTGAGCTTAAAGAAGCAGTTGACCGAACCCTTGGGCTGCGCCAGCACGGCCTTGTTGGCCGGGCCGCCGCCACGGCCCACGGCACCGCCGCGACCGTGCATGAGCACCAGGTCGATATCGTTCTTCTCGGCCCACTTGGCAATGCGCTCCTGCGCGGAGTGCAGCGCGAGCATGGCCGTGGTAGGACCGGCATCCTTGGAGGAGTCGGAATAGCCCAGCATGACCTCCATGCGGCGGTTGGTCTGGGCAAGGCGCTTTTGCACCACAGGCAGCGTAAGCATCTGATCGAGCACGTCGACGCAGCCCTCGAGGTCCTCGAGCTGCTCGAACAGCGGGATCACGTCGAGCTCGGGGACATCCTCCTCGTGTGCAAAGGACAGGTGGGCAAGCTCAAAGACGTCGGCCACATGCTGGGCGCTCTTGGTAAACGAGATGATGTAGCGGTGCGCCATCTTCTTGCCGTAGCGCTTTTGGATGGAGCCGATAGCACGGAAGGTATCGATGACTTCGCGCGTCATGGGCTGCAGGTCGCCATGGATACCGTTCTCGTGGATATCCTTGAGGGCGCGGGCATGCACCACGGAGTGCTGACGGAACTCCATCTCGACCATATGGAAGCCGAAGGACTCGACTTGCCAGATGATGGTCTGGACCGGGCCGTAGGCGGCACGGACGGCACCGCAGGCGGCCAGCGAACGCTGGACGACGCGCAGGTCATCCAGGAACTCGTCGGCGCTGTGGTACATGGTGTCGGTGATACGGCGCACGGTGGCGTTCAGACGGTCGGCCATGACGAGCATGACGGCGCGATGCGGCTCGTGCTCGGAGATCAGCTCGGCGCGGGCCGTGTAACGAGGGCTCATCTCGACCTGATGGTTCCACAGGTTGATGAGCTCGGCAGAAGGCTTGCTGTAGGTGGCCTCGAGCGTGAGGTTGTGACCGATGCGGCGGCACTTGTCCTCGAGCTTGAGCACCATGTGAGTGAAGTACTTGGCGGCGACCTCGCGGCTCACCTTGGCGGTGACGTTGGGGTTGCCGTCGCGGTCGGAGCCGATCCAGCTGCCGGGATGGAAGAACGCCGGGCACAGCGGCGGCACGGTACCGGCCTTGTCGCCCAGCACCCAGTCGTCAAAACGACGGTAGATGACGGGGATAACGTCGAACAGCGTGTTATCGAAGATGTCGATGATGGTATCGGCTTCCTCGACCGGCGTGGGCTTCTTGAGCGCGATGGGGCTCGTACGCACCAGGGCGTCGATCTCCTGCAGCATATGGCGCTCGTTCTCCACCAGGTCGGAGCCGCCCAGACGCGGACGCTCCTCCAGCAGGTTGGAGATACGGCGAATCTTGCCCTCGACGGCCTTACGACGGGCCTCGGTGGGATGTGCGGTAAAGACAGGGTGGAACTCGAGCTTGCCGAGCAGCTCATTGGCACCCTCGACGCCCATCTCGTTTACCAACTGGTGATAGGCGACGGTGAGTTCGTTGGCGGGATCGACCTCGGTATCGGTCGATGCGCCGGCCTCGCGCTCGCGCAGCTGCGCCACACGGTAGTTCTCCTCCGACAGGTTTGCCAGATGGAAAAAGCTCGTAAAGGCGCGGACAATGACCTGCTGTTTATCGAGCGGCAGGCTGTCAATCAAATCGACGACTTCGCGAAACGCCACGGCGGTGGGCTCGTCGGCAGTGGGCACGCCCTGTTCGTCAACGGACTCGTCGGCAGCGCGGCTACCGGGGTTGCCGGCATTGACCACAATCTCGGCTGTCAAAATCTTGTCGAACAGGTCCGCGATCTCGGGATCATACTCGCTAAGCACACGACGTTCCAGGCGCAGGAACAGCGCCAGATTATCGCGCAGCTCCTCGGGGATCTCGATCTCGGCGAGACGCTCCCTGGACTCGGCATTCGAGCCGATTCGGTTAACGAGGCGGGTGACCACGGCAGGGACGGTCGCTTTTAT
>URWQ01000232.1 GCA_900551635.1 uncultured Collinsella sp.
ACCCGCTCAACCTTTGCCGGGGCGGGGTTCGGGCGCCCGCCGTTGGCGGCGGTGGCGGCGATGGAGCGGGCGTCCATCAGGGCCACGGCGCTCAGCTGGCCATTACCCGGCTTGGAACCCTCGCGGTTGGGGAAGTTGCGCGTGGTGTGGCGGATCGAAAGGCCGTTGTTGGCGGGCGTGTCGCCGGCGCCAAAGCACGGGCCGCAGAACGCCGTGCGCACGATCGCACCGGCCTCCATAAGGTCGTAGATATAGCCACGGCGCGTAAGTTCGAGCGCCACGGGCTGGCTTGTGGGATAGACCGACAGCGAGAACTCGCCGCAGCCGGTGTTGGCGCCCTTAAGCACGCGGGCAGCCTGGACCACGGAGTCGTAGTTACCGCCCGAGCAGCCGGCGATAACGCCCTGCTGCACGTGCAGCTTGCCGTCGACGATCTTGTCGAGCAGGCTAAAGTGCGTCTTGCCCTCGCCGATCTTGGCAGCCTCGAGCTCCACCTCATGCAGGATGTCCTCGAGGTTCTCGTTGAGCTCGTCGATCTCGAAGCCGTTGGAAGGATGGAACGGCAGCGCGATCATGGGCTTGATGCTCGACAGGTCGACCTCGACGCAGCCGTCATAGTAGGCGACATCGGCGGGCTTGAGCTCGCGGTAGTCGTCGCCGCGGCCGTGCATGGTCAAAAACGTGTGTGTGTCCTCGTCGGTGGCCCAGATGCTCGACAGACAGGTGGTCTCGGTGGTCATGACATCGACGCCGTTGCGGTAGTCGGTCGTCATGCTCGCGATGCCGGGGCCCACAAACTCCATGACCTTGTTCTTAACGTAGCCCTTGGCAAAGACGGCGCGGATGATGGCGAGCGCCACATCGTGCGGGCCGACGCCGGGGCGCGGGGCGCCCGTGAGGTAGATGGCGACAACGCCGGGATAGGCAACATCGTAGGTGTCACGCAGCAGCTGCTTTGCCAGCTCGCCGCCGCCCTCGCCCACGGCCATGGTGCCCAGGGCGCCGTAGCGGGTGTGCGAGTCGGAACCCAGGATCATCTTGCCGCAACCGGCGAAGTTCTCACGCATAAAGGAGTGGATGACGGCGATGTGCGGCGGGACGAAAATGCCGCCGTACTTCTTGGCCGCGGAAAGGCCAAAGACGTGGTCGTCCTCGTTGATGGTGCCGCCCACGGCGCACAGCGAGTTATGGCAGTTGGTGAGCACGTAAGGCAGCGGGAACTGCTCCATGCCCGAGGCGCGCGCCGTCTGGATGATGCCGACAAAGGTGATGTCGTGACTCGCCATGGCATCGAAGCGAATCTTGAGCGCCTCGGGGTCTCCGGATGTATTGTGTGCCTGAAGGATCGAATACGCGATGGTGCCGCGCTTGGCATCCTCGGGCGTCTGCGTAATACCGCGCTCGGCAGCCTCGGCCGCAGGCACAACCTCGCTGCCGCCGCGCAGGTAGATGCCGTCCTCGTACAGCTTGACCATACTGTCTCCCACTCTGCCCAAAAGATTTGGGCGCATAGCATACATTCGTTCAATATCGTGCCATAGAACGGTTGCAAGTGGGTTACGAATCTGCGCGTTCACTTTATCTCAGTAAAGCAAAGGACGAGCCCCTTGCATCACTCTCTGGACAAGGAGTGTCCCAAAGTGCCGGCACAAAAGGAACGTCCCCAAGTGCCAGCCAAAGCGACGTCGCAGGTTGAGGACGGACAGCGAGCGACGTCCAGAGCGGACAAGTTGGCATGAAAAAGGCGAGGCATAGACCTTCTGGTCATGCCTCGCCTTTTGAATGACAAATTGTCGCTCTGGACGTCGCGCAGCGTCGAGCCGTTACGCCGTTCGGCAGAACGGCGTAACCTAGAGATCCCCTCCGGCGCCCAGCAGCTTGCGCATGACTTGCTCGGGGTTAACTGAGCCGTCGCGCGGGGCCAGGGCGGTGATCTTCTTCTGCATCTTGTACTCGTGCAGCTCGTCCTCGAGCTGGCGCACGCGAGCACGGAGCTTTTCGTTTTCGCGCTCACGCTCCTCGGCACGCTCCTTCATATCGAGGATACGCACCACGCC
Organism: uncultured Collinsella sp.; assembly: GCA_900551635.1. Classification (GTDB taxonomy): domain Bacteria; phylum Actinomycetota; class Coriobacteriia; order Coriobacteriales; family Coriobacteriaceae; genus Collinsella. Next base: position 2,058 of record URWQ01000232.1, read on the forward strand.
GGCAAGGTTGATGCCCTCGTCGGTCAGCTGGTTGATGAGCTCCAGGCGATCGATATCGGCACGCGAATACAGGCGCGTGTTGCCGCCCGAGCGCTGGGGGTTCACCAGGCCCTTGGACTCGTAGACGCGCAGAGTCTGCGGATGCATGCCGGTCAGCTCGGCCGCCACGCTGATCATGTACAGCGGTTTGTTCCTATTGTCCTCGGCCATGCTACCTGACCCCTTTCCGTCTCGTTATCGTCCATCATAAGCCCGCGGGCGTGGTCGTGCGCCGCGACCGCCCTAGTACGTCGCCTTGTAACGATTGACCTTCTCGCGATAGTCGCGCGTGTCGGCCTCGCGCAGCTTGGTCATGGCATCGCGCTCGTCATCAGACAGGTTCGTGGGAACCTGCACCTTGATCTCGACGAGCAGCGCACCGGTGCGGCCACGGTGCTTAACGTCGGGCGCGCCCATCTCCTTAAAGCGGAACTTCTTGCCCGTCTGGGTACCCGCGGGCACCTTCAGACGAACCGTCGCACCGCCGGGCGTCGGCACGTCCACCGTGCAGCCGAGCGCCGCCTCATAGACCGAGACCGGTACCTCCATGGTCACGTCGGCACCTTTACGCTTAAACAGCGGGTGCTCCTCCACGTGCGTGGTCACGACCAGGTCGCCGCGCTCGCCGCCGGCAACGCCATACTCGCCGCGACGCTTGTAGCGCAGTTTGCCGCCGTCGACC
>URWQ01000233.1 GCA_900551635.1 uncultured Collinsella sp.
CAGGCCACCATTATCATACAGGTCAAACTGGTTTGCCATATCATAGACAGATGCCGCACCGATCATTGCTCCAAATGCTTCTCCTGAAACCGGAAATCCTCCGATTCCTCCGGACTCAACCAGCCAATGGCGCTCCCGCTCTCCATCGCCACCGCGGCCATCATCTACATCTTCCCGGCAATCGTCGACAAGCCCGAGAAGCTCATTCCCCTGCTCGATATCATCTCGGTGGGTATTTATGCGGCAACCGGCGCAGACAAGGCGCTGGTCTACGGCTTTGCGCCGGCGGTGTGCATCATGATGGGCTTTTTTACCGCGGTGGGCGGCGGCATGCTGCGAGATGGTTTTATGGGTGTGGTGCCGGGTATCTTCCAACGCACCAACTTCTATGCCATCGCGGCCATCGCCGGATCGGCAAGCTATGTTTGCCTTGTCATGAGCGGCTTGGTCAGCAATGTCGTCGCACTGGTCGTTTGCGTCGTGGTGACCATGGGACTACGCTGGCTGTCGCTGCGCTTTGATATCAAAAGCCCCACCGAGGATGACATCGCACGCTTTTTGCACCGCAAAAAGTAGGTGGCGCGGGCTCATCCTTCGAAATGCAACCGAGAGGTTCTTTTAGAGCGCCCACGCGTTGGGTACCCTGTTAGGTGCATGTCGAGCATCTGACGAAGGATTCACTATGCCCTGTAATCAATTCCCGTCGACCCAGCGCCGTAAAGCGTGGGGCCGCATCACGATCTTATTCGCGCTCATCGCTCTAGCGGTCACCGCGCTTCCCACGGCGTCGTTCGCCGGCACGGACACCGCAGGCAACGTACTTGCGACCGACAATGACGCCAATTCGTCCGGCGTCGAAGGTGACCTGTACTGGGCAGGTCAGGCCCTCAACTTGGACGATGCGTCCATCGGCCGCGACATAATTGCAGCAGGCGAGAGCCTCTCCATCCGCGACTGCACGGTGGGCGGCGCCGTCCGCTTGGCGGCACGCACTATCGATATCGCCAAGACCACGGTTGATGGCAGCGTCACGGTCGTCGGTCAGCACGTTGTGCTCAATTCCGACAGCACCGCCAACTGTTTTTACGCGATAGGCGAGACGGTTGCCCTGCGCGGCTCTACCAAGTCGGCAGCGCTTGCGGGCGACACGGTGACCATCGATGGCACCGTCGAGGGCGATGTCGAGGTTTGGGCCGACAAGCTCATCCTGGGCAAGAACGCCCACATCACCGGCACCGTGAACGCGCACGTCTCCGAGGACCCCGAGCGTGCCGCAGGAGCCGAGGTAGGCGCGCTCAAGATCGACCGCACCGAGAACGAGGATACTTCCACCGTTAACGATGTCATCGGCGGTATCGTCGCCGCGGCACTCTCGACCTGCTTTGTCGCTCTGCTGCTCGAGCTCGTCTTTCCGCGCGCGACCGCCAGCGCCGCCGGCATGCTCCACCAGCGCCCCATACCCCTGTGGGTGAGCGGTCTTCTGGGCACGATTGCTATCGTCCCCGCCGTCCTACTGCTAATTATCTCTATCGCTGGTCTGTCGCTTGCCGGAGCCCTCTTGTGCGGCGTTATCGGCATCGCGTTGGTGTCGAGTGCCTTTGCGGGGTGCGCGATCTCCCGCATGGTCGGACACAACCAAAACCGCTACGCCATGGCAGCCGTGGGCGGCGTAATCGCAGGCGCCCTCACGGGGCTTCCCCTCGTAGGTGACTTCATCAGCGGCGTAGCCTTTGTCTTTATGCTCGGCTACGTTATCCAGATCATCTGGCGCAACGCCCACCTCAAGCCGCAGCAGCCGGCTAACATGCCAGGACTCCCCACCGCTTAGCCACCAACCACCACAAAGGTGCCAGGTTACTTTGCACCAACAAACGAAGCGGGGCAATCGGTCATGTCGACCGGGTGCCCCGCTTTTCTTGGAGGGTTCTCTAGTAACTTTTTCAAAACCAATGATCATCAGGTCGGTAGGCCTGTGCGTCACTCGCTACGGAGGCAGCACGCCATTAAGCAGGGGGGCAATTATTTTTCACGACGACCGCCTCCCCGCTTGATGACGAGCGCGACAACAATAGCCGCCACTCCGATGGCAGCCAAAGCCGCCACCAGCACCAACGTTCTATCTCCCGTCGAGGGCATAAAGCCTCGACTTGCTTCTTTGCTTGGAGTGTTGAGCACCGACAGTTCAATCGAACCCGTCCCGGCATCAGCGGTATCAACCCGCAGAGGGCTTTCGGCCGACACGGTCACCTTGGGCTTCGCGGCTGCAACCTGTTTAACGTCCAATCCCTCGGACGTAACCGTTACCGTTCGCTTGCCCTCAAAGGCGGTGTATCCCTTGGGAGCCGCGACCTCTTCGACGGTGTAGACACCCGCGTCCACACCGCTCAATTCCACATGGCCGTCCGCGCCCGTGGTGACGCACGCGGCGGCATCCGTCGACCACGAGCCGTCGGTCGTTAGGATGCGCCCGCGGTCATCGATGATGCGCAGCTTGGCGCCCGCGAGCGGTTTATCGTCCGAGCTTGAGCGCTTGATCAGACTGAGTCCCCAGGTGTAGGCGCACGCGTCATCGCTCGGCGTGCGGGTGAAGCCGGCGTCGCCGGACTGGTCGGCGAGAGGAGAGCGCGGGTAGCGCAGGCAGACCTCGTTGGGGTTGCCCTTGGTAGCGCCCCTATTGCAGCTGGCCCCCAACGGCGCATCGTAGACAGCAACCACGCGGGCGCCCGCGGTGAAGGCGGCGACCCCGCCGAGCGCGGTGATGAG
>URWQ01000234.1 GCA_900551635.1 uncultured Collinsella sp.
CCTACCTCAACGCCACCGAGGGCGCTGACCGCGACAAGGCCCTGTGCTACGGCGTGGCCAAGGACATCGTGAGCGTCCTGGCGCCCATCTGCCCGTTCTGGGCCGACGAGCTGTGGCACGAGGCGCTCGGCTGCGAGGGCAACGCCTACACCGCCGCCTGGCCCGAGTTCGACCTGGCCGAGTCCATCGAGGACACGGTGCAGATCGTCGTCCAGGTGCTCGGCAAGGTCCGCGGCCGCATTGACGTGGCCCGCGATGCCTCCAACGAGGAAATGCAGGCTGCCGCCGAGGCTGCTGTCACCAAGTGGACCGAGGGCAAGACGGTCGTCAAGGCCATCTGCGTGCCCGGCAAGCTGGTCAACCTGGTGGTTAAGTAAACCTCGCGCACATAGTTGACGCACAAAAGACGAGGGGCGATCCGGCTGGGTCGCCCCTCGTTTTGCGTTATATGCCATGCTTGGCTTGTGCCGAGCGTCATCCTCTACGGAATGTGCACCAGGTCCCTAAAGTAGACGTTGCCGCTTTGCTCCTCAAACATCCAGATGTTGAGGTAGATGTCGTTGAGGTCGTTGTTCACATCAAAATCAGGATCGTCGAAGGTGCCTACAAAGGTGAGCATTGCGGTCGCTTCTTCGCCTGCGGCGACGGGCTGGCGCATGCGCACGTCGCGGACGACACCGTTGACGTAGGCATAAGCATCAACATCGCCAAACATCATGTCGACATCGGTGTTGTTTGTCACCGCAAAGACCAACACGGCGTCGCCGTAGCCATCCGTGTCCTTGCCCACGCAGGCAACATGGACGTTCTCGTCTGCCTCAAGGTCGATGGGGAACTGTTCTTGAGGGTCGGGACCTAAGCCCTGGGGGTCGACTGTATCTTCGTCTATTTTGTCGAAGCGCTCCGATGGCGTCGTTTTCTTGATGGCTTTGGTGCTGCCGAGATCCGGCTCGCATGGCCCGGTTTTACCATCGACGTTGCTGCAGCCCGCCAGAGCGAACGAGCAGGCTGCAATGGCGAGCGCGATCGTGCAGAGGGTGCCTAGGCGTTTCATGGTGTCTCCTTGCCGTAGAGGATCCGGAAGGTTGTGCGGTCTATGCGTGAGTACGGCTTATCTGTTCCAGAATGTCCCTTACGAGCAGTCTGGCCGATGTGCGACCAGGGATGGAATGCCCATAGGGCCCGATTTGGCCGGCGCGCTGGGACGCATGGCCCGTTTTGGGCCATTTGGGTGGGCGCCGCGCAGGAGTCATCGCCTAATTGTCCTATTCTTGTGGAGAAGCTGTGGGCGCGCTGACCTGCGAATTTCTATTGCGCTTGCACGTTTTCGCAGGTATTGGTATAGTTTGCTTGCAAATGAAGTAGTAATTGAAAGAAGTGGGGTTTCGGCCCCGCTTCTTTTTTGTATGGATGGAGGTGCCGCAATGGTCAAGACCAAGACCGAGCAGGCGATCATCGACGCGCTCGAGGCCGTCGCTCCCCAGCACGATGTCGATATTGTCGACGTTGAGCTCGTGGGCGCCACCAAGGCCCCCTGCGTGCGTGTGCGTATCGAGGGTGCCGAGGGTCAGAGCCTGTCGCTCAACGACGTCACGGCCAATACCAAGTGGGTCGGCGACGTGATCGAGGAGCTCGACCCCATTTCTTCGAGCTACACGCTCGAGGTGTCGAGCCCGGGTATGGCGCGCCCGCTGCGCCGCCCGCGCGACTTTGCCCGTTTTGTGGGCGAGGACTGCGAGCTCACCTCCACCGCCACCGAGGGCCGTCGCAAGTACTCCGGCAAGATCGTCGCCGCGACCGAGACGAACGTGACCCTCGAGCTCGAGGATGGCGAGTCCGTCACCCTCGATTTCTGTGATGTTAAAAAGTGCAAGTTGAAGCCCACCTACGACTTCAAGCCCGCGAAGGAAGGAAACTAACATGGCAGCATCCGACATGATGTCCGCCCTGATGGAGCTTTGCCAGGACAAGCACATCGACCAGCTCTACCTGATCGACCGCCTGGAGCAGTCGCTCGCCAAGAGCTACGCCGAGATCCTGCATCTTGAGTGGGGCGCCAAGGTGACCATCGACCGCACCACCGGCAAGATTTACGTCTACCGCCTGGAGCCGATCGACGATTCCATGGACGAGGAGGGCAACTTCACCGAGTTCGAGGAGATCGACGTCACCCCTAAGAACACGAGCCGCATCGCCGCCCAGCACGCCAAGGCCGAGATTAACGCCATCGTGCGCAACTCCGCCCGCGAGCAGATCTACGAGGAGTTCTCCGGTCGTATCGGTGACCTCATCAGCGGTACCGTGCTGCAGTCCACGCCCGACTTCACGATCGTCAAGATCCGCGATGGCGTCGAGGCCGAGCTGCCGCATTTTGACCAGCGCCGTTACGAGAACGAGCGCAACGAGCGTCCGATGGGCGAGCGCTACCTGCACAACCAGCATATCAAAGCTGTGATCATCGACGTCCGCGATCCCAACTCCAACCTGCAGCCGGTTCGCGGCGAGCACAGCCGTCCGCCGATTGTCATCTCCCGTACCCACCCCGAGCTCATGCGTCGTCTGTTTGAGCAGGAGGTGCCCGAGATTTATGAGGGCACCGTCCAGATCAAGTCGATCGCCCGCGAGCCCGGCCAACGCTCCAAGGTTGCCGTCCACTCGCTCGACGACCGCTTGGATCCCGTGGGCGCCTGCGTCGGCCCCAAGGGCAGCCGTGTTCGCGCTGT
>URWQ01000235.1 GCA_900551635.1 uncultured Collinsella sp.
CCGTAGCCGAAGGGGTCGGGCGGGGTCATGGTCATGACGGTGCAGGCGAGCTCGCCGGTGGCGACGGTCTGTGCGAACTTGGCGACGGTGTCGGCGGTGATGAGCGGCAAGTCGCCGTTGAGCACGACGACGGGGCCTTGCGTGATGCCGCAGGCCTCGAGTGCGACCTTCACGGCGTGGCCGGTGCCCAGGCGCTCGGTCTGCTCGACGCACTCGACCTTGGTGGCGCTGCTGGCGTAGGCGCCGTCGATCAGGGCGCGCATCTCGTCGGCGTGGCTGCCGGTGACGACCACGACGCGGCTGCAGCCGGCCTTGATGGTGGCGTCGACGATCCACTGAACCATGGGCTTACCCAGGATCTTGTGCGAAACCTTGCAGTGGTTCGACTTCATGCGGGTGCCCTCGCCGGCAGCGAGGATAATTGCGGTTGCGTCCATGTGATCTCCTGTTACGTTATAGAGACGTGTGTTTGGAAACGATACACGGCACAATATGATACCGCAGGCATATGATGAGCGCGTAACGATTGACGCGTGACGGCCGGTGTCGCTGCCGCCGGCGTGGTGTTTGCGCTGGTTGTGTATGGCGGCGGCGCTGCGGCGTTGGCGTTTGAGCGAGGGGATGGGGGTGCCCGTGGACATTATGCGAGAGGAATCGGGCAACGAACCCGTCGCGGCATTCTCGATGTCGCATCCGGCGGTGCCGGCACTCTATATTGTGTTGACGCTGGGACTCACCATGTTCTCGATGCAGCCGGTGCTGATTGCGCTGTCGCTTGCGGGCGGGTTGGCGTACGGGTTTGCGACGCGCGGCGCCGCGCGTACGTTGGGGGCGCTTCGCTGGCAGCTGCCGGTGATTTTGATCATCGCGGTGCTCAATCCGCTGTTTAGCGCCTCGGGCTCGACGGAGCTGTTCCGTATTGGCATGCGCGCGGTGTATTTGGAGAGCATGATGTACGGCCTGTGTATGGGTGGGCTGTTTGTGGCGAGCGTGCTGTGGTTTGAGGCCGCGGCGTCGATGCTCGAATACGACAAGGTGCTTGCGCTTTTGGGCAACGCTGCGCCGGTGATCGCGCTCATGATCTCGATGTGCATGCGGCTTATCCCGCAGTTTTTGCGTCGCGGTCGTACGGTACTGGCAGTGCAGGATGCGATTGATGTGCCGGGTCGCGCGCCGGCCGACCCCGTGCGCTCGCGCTTGCGGGCCTCGAGCGTGCTGATGGGCTGGGGCATGGAGGATTCGCTGGAGCGCGCTGACGCCATGCGCTCGCGCGGATGGGGAGCCGCGACGCGTCGCACGACGTACGCGCGGTATCGGCTGGGGCGCGGCGATGTTGCCGCGCTGGTTGGGCTTGCGGTGTTTGGTGCTGCCGCGGTGGCGGTGGCATGGACCGCGACAACGCAGTATTCGTTTTACCCGCAGCTTTCGGTGCCGGCGCCGTGGCTGGGCTATGCCGTGTACGCTGCCTGGATGGTGCTGCCCTGTGTGTTGCATGCGATCGATGAGAAGAGGTTTGGCTGATGGCTCGGTTGGATAGGGGCCCGGTGTCGGGCGCGGCATATGGCTCGGCCGCGCCGGCGATTGAGGTGCAGGGCCTTAGTTTTGCCTATCCCGGGGCCGAGGCACCGGTGCTCGAGGGGCTTGATTGGCGTGTTCCCCAAGGTGCATTTGCGCTGCTTGTTGGCGGTACCGGATCGGGCAAGTCGACGCTGCTGTCGCTGCTCAAGCCCGAGATCGCTCCGGCGGGCGAGCGCACTGGCGATACGCGCGTGCTGGGCGAGAACGTTGCCGACATGGACGTGTGGGCATCGGCGGAGCGCGTGGGCTATGTGTTCCAGGATCCCGAGAACCAGATCGTGTGCGAAACCGTGTGGCACGAGATGGCGTTTGGCCTAGAGAATCTGGGTGTGTCGCGCGACGAGATGCGCCGCCGTGTTGCCGAGACCAGCTATTTCTTTGGTCTGGAGGACTGGCTTCATCGCGATACCGATACGCTTTCGGGTGGCCGCAAGCAGCTGCTGTCGCTTGCCGCCGTCCTGGCGCTGCGCCCGCGCGTGCTGCTGCTCGACGAGCCCACGTCTCAGCTCGATCCCGTTGCTGAGAAGAATTTTCTGCACGCGCTGTTTCGTGTGAATCGCGAGCTGGGCTGCACGGTTGTTGTGGCGACGCATCAGCCGCGCCCAATGCTCGAATACGCGACGTGTGCGTACCGGATTGAGGACGGTCGCGTGCGCGAGGTGGCGGATATGGCTTCTTTGGGACGCCGAGAATCGCTGTTTTCCGATGACATGTTGGGGTGGGGTGCCATCCGATGTGCAAATAAAGGAGTATTCAGCAGGCATGAGGACAATTCGTGCTCTCCAGAGCCGCCCGGGGACGTATCGAGCGCGAAAAAAAGTTCAGAATTGGACAAATCGTCCGAATTTGTGGCGCAAACGTCGCTCGAAAACGGCTCGGAAGCTTTCCCGCGCACGGATGGAAGCAGAATACTCCAAAAAATGCACGGCGGGTCGGCTACCACCCTGTCGGAAGGCTGGTTTCGCTACGATCGCGCGGGCGGTTGGGTGCTGCGCGGGCTCGACGTGGCGTTTTCGGCCGGTGCGGTGCATGCGATCGTGGGCGGCAACGGATGCGGTAAGTCGACGATACTCTCGGTGCTGGCGAAGACCGCCAAGCTGCAGCGCGGCCGCATGGTGCGCGGAGCGGCCTCGGCGGCG
>URWQ01000236.1 GCA_900551635.1 uncultured Collinsella sp.
CCGTCTCCGCGGTGCACATCATCGCCCCGTCCGTCTTCTTCGCCCGCTGCGCTGCGCTCGACGAGGCTCGCAAGAACGATGCCGAGACCTTCGACAACCTGGCTACCGCCTATGCCCGTGCCGCGCACATCTCCAAGCCCGAGCTGGGTGCGGAGTACAACCGCAGCCTGATGGGCGAGGCCGAGCTCGCGCTCGCCGACGCCTCCGAGGCTGCTCAGGCCGCCGTCGATGCCGCCCTTGCTGCCGAGGACTACCCGGCCGCATTTGCTGCCCTCGCCGCCCTGCGCGCGCCCATCGACCGTTTCTTCGATGAGGTTATGGTCATGGACAAGGACGAGCAGCTCCGCGATAATCGCCTTAAGCTGCTCAACCGCTTCGAGGTCGTTTTCTCCGGCATCGCCAACATCGGTGAGCTTGCCCGCAAAAAGTAAGCCAGCCTGCGCGTAAGCGCAAAAGGAGCCCCGCATGGATTGCCCGGTCACCGCTCGTCCCACCGTTATCGTTATCTCCGACTCGCTCGGTGATACCGCTTGTGAGGTGGTGCTTGCGGCGTCCGGGCAATTTGATGAAGGGGCTTTTCATCTCTTGCGCCTGCCCAAGGTGAACTCTGTGGAGCAGGTCAAGTTGTTTGTGGGTCCGCGCGTCGATGCGGACCATCGCGATATTGCCGTGTTCCACACCATTGTCGATCCGGCGCTTCGCGCCCGCGTGCTCGATTACCTGGGCATGCTGCATATTCGCTCGGTCGACCTGATTGGCCCGACGCTCGCCGTGCTGTCGTCGCTCATTGGCGTGCCGCCCAAGGGCGTTGCGGGCGTGATTCACAAGACCGATGACCGCTACTTCCATCGCATCGAGGCCATGGAGTATTTTGTTGAGCACGATGATGGACGCGGCTGCGACGACCTTTCGGGAGCCGATATCGTGCTGCTGGGCGTATCCCGCACGTCCAAGACGCCGCTGTCGATGTATTTGGCCTATCAGGGTTACAAGGTGGCCAACGTCCCTCTGGCGCACGGCATGGAGCCGCCGAAGTCGATTTACGAGGTTGACCCAATGCGCCTCTTCGGCCTGATTTCGACCGTCGATGTGATTTCCGAAATTCGCGATAGCCGCTTGGGCGATGACTACGCTCGTGCCGTTGCCGGCTCCTATGCCGAGCCCGAGAGCGTGCGCAGCGAGCTTGAGGAAGCTCGTGCCCTCATGAAGCGCCTAGGCTGCTTTGTGGTGCGTACCGACGGCAAGGCCATCGAGGAAAGCGCTGCCGAGATCATTAGCCACTTGGAGGAAATCCAGGAAGCCCGTGCCCGCCGTGCCGCCCGCCGAGCCCAGCAAAGTTAACTCATTTCGGTAGCTAAAAATGCACCGTCTCTAAAAGACTACCTAAAAATAATGCATGATATTGGTAAAGCGATTTAGCAAAGAACTTGCATTTGACCAGCAATTCTCTTGCATTGGTATCTTCATAAGGTAACCACCTTTACCTACCGTTTACCGCCACATTTACCACGTTTACCAAACCCCGCGCCCTCTACGCAAGCCCGCTCAATGCCCGCCGTATAGTTCCCTCACGGCCCGTATCCGGCGGGTCGATTCGTTACCACGGTCGTGCGCGAGAGCGCATGGAAGGGGAAGTATCGTGAGCGATTGCAAGAGGGTTTACCGTTTTGGAACCGACGCCCAGGGCACCTGTGTCACCGAGGGCGACAAGTCCATGAACTTCGTGCTTGGCGGCAAAGGCGCTAACCTTGCCGAGATGAGCCGTATCGGCCTGCCGGTTCCCGGTGGCTTTACCATTACCTGCCAGACTTGCGTCGAGTACTCCGGTGCCGGCAACGTGTGGCCCGAGGGCGCACTCGATGAGATCGTTGCCGCCGAGGCGGACCTCGAGGCCCGCTGCGGCAAGAAGCTCGGCGACGCCTCCGATCCGCTGCTTGTGTCGGTTCGTTCGGGCGCTCCGTTCTCCATGCCCGGCATGATGGACACGGTCCTTAACTTGGGCCTCAATGACGATTCCGTCCAGGGCCTCATCGCGCAGACACAGAACCCGCGTTTTGCCTGGGATAGCTACCGCCGCTTTATCCAGATGTTTTCCAATGTCGTCATGGGCGTTGACGCCGACCTGTTCGAGAACGCCCTGACCCAGGCCCGTCTGGTCGCCGGCGTTCGCGTCGATTCCGAGCTTTCGCCCGAGGACCTGCAGGAACTCGTCGAGACCTTTAAGGGCATCTTCTCCGAGAACGTCGAGGCCGCCCTGTATCCCGAGCTCGAGGTCGCCGACGGCAAGCCCGTCTTCCCGCACGATCCTGAGCTTCAGCTGCGTCTTGCCATCCAGGCCGTCTTTGGCAGCTGGATGAACGAGCGCGCCTGCATCTACCGCAAGCAGCACGGCATCTCCGACGAGCTCGGTACTGCCGTCAACGTCCAAGCCATGGCCTTTGGCAACAAGGGTGAGACCTCCGCGACCGGCGTCGCCTTTACGCGCAACCCGGCCGACGGCACTAAGGAGTTCTACGGCGACTTTCTGGTCAACGCCCAGGGCGAGGATGTCGTCGCCGGCATCCGCAACACCGAGCCCATTGCCGACCTCAAGACCACCCCGGGCCTCGAGTCCGCAGGTGAGGAGCTCGAGCGCGTGTTCCTGACGCTCGAGGATCATTACCGCGATATGTGCGATATCGAGTTCACCATCGAGCAGGGCAAGCTCTGGATGCTC
>URWQ01000237.1 GCA_900551635.1 uncultured Collinsella sp.
AGAAATACGGCTTTGATGCCGAAAAATCACTGGGGGGGGTAACTGATGCTTCGCATTTCCGAAAAGCTGATTGACTTTTATCGCAGACGCACGGAAGGAAAGCGCGCGTGGATCCGTTTTGTTGCGACTGTGCTGGCGATGGGGAGCATAGTTGCCTTTTTTCTGTATCACACGCTGACGGTAAAGGATACGCGCGAGGCGCAAACCACCGTCGAGAAATCGTTTGCGTTTGTCAAAGCACAGCTGGTCAAATACGATAACTATGCTTCGGGCGACAAGGCGAAGAGCCTTGTCCGCCTGATGGATAAGGCCGACGAGGCCGCCCGCGTGCTGCGCGACGAGCCGGGTTTCGGCGTGGACGGGTTGGAAAATTACGCCCGCGAGCAGCGGCTGGACGGCATTCTGGTGCTGGACGAGGAATGGCCCGTGGGCACAGACGCTGTGAAGGCGCTTGGTATGGACGACGTGTGCGTGGCGCGCGGCCAGGCCGATACCTCGGCACTCGCCGATGCCTATCGCGCGGCGCTGGGCGCAAGCAAGGCCGCGACCGAGAAGGCGCAGATGGCACTCGACGCCATTGACGCGTTCGAGGCGAGCGGCAAGACCATGGCCGATGCGGCGCGACTCATGATGTCGTGCACCATGCCGCGCGCGAGCAAGGCATTCCCTAAGGAGCAGGTCGAGCTGCTCAAGGCCGAGGCCGCCGATGCGTTTATCAATATCGTGCTTGCCTGCGGTGGCCCGGCGCTCGATGCGCTGGTGGGCCTGGCCCGTTCCGTGGAGGCTGAGTATCGCGCGCTGAAGGCTGCCCAGTCCGCCCTCGATAATAACGACCTGCTGCGTATGGCTTACGAGGCGTTGCGCGATTACCCTGCCATCCGTGCTGCGTACGAGGGCCGCTTTAAGATGGTCATGATCGATGAGTTTCAGGATACCGACCAGATGCAGGTCGATCTGATACGCTACCTGACGGGTGCGGGGGAGCGCGCGCTGTGCACCGTGGGCGATGCGCAGCAGTCCATCTATCGCTTCCGTGGCGCCGAGGTCGAGGTGTTCCGTCGTCAGGAGCGCAAGGTGGGCTCGTCTGCCGCGCCCGAGGCGACTGCCGTGGCCCCTGCCGGCGAACTCGTCAAACTCGTGCGCAACTTCCGCAGCCATGACGAGGTGTTGCGTTACGTGGCACGCGTCTTCGACGGCGATGACGGCGGCCTGATGCAGGGCTTTTTGGATCTTGAGGCGAGCGATGGCCGCAAGGACACGCTGGTGGCGGACGCCTCGCGCCGCCAGGCCCTCTTTGTTGCCGGCGGCAGTATGCAGGAGCGCACACAGGCCAAGGCCCGCGCGATCGCCGAGCGCTTCCGCGCGCTTGTCGATGCCGGCCAGCCCCAGGGCGGCATGGTACTGCTACTGGGCCGCATGACCAACGCCGACGTCTACGCCCAGGCCTTCCGCGATCAGGGGCTCGACTGCGTCATCGCGGGCGGCTCGGTCTTTGCCCAAGCAGCCGAGGTGCTGACGGTGCGCGCCCTGGTTTGTGCGCTCGCCAATCCGGCCGATACGGCGCAGGGCCTTATGCCGCTGCTCGCCTCGCCGATGTTTGCGCTCGGCGCCCAGGAGTTCCTGGCGCTGGCGACCAAGCTCGATAGCGAGACAGGGGAGACCTCGCGCCGGAATATCGACATGGGCATCATGAGCGATTTCGACGTGCCGGGTTTGCAAGACTTGCCGCTTGTGACGCGCGCCCGCGAGGTGCTGCGGTATGCGCTTCGTCGCGTGGGCCGCGATTCGTTCGCCGCCATCGCGCGCGACGTGGTCAACGCCTCCGGCTGGTTTGTGCGTCTGGGACAGCGTGGTCCCGAGGGCAAGGCCATTGCCGCCAACGTGCTCAAGGCACTCGACGCCGTGGCTGAGGCTGAGGCCGAGTTCGGCAACTCGCCGCGTTCCATCGCGCTGGCCTTCGACCGCTTCTTGGCGGGCAAGGAAGCCCCGGGTGCCCTCAACGAAGAAGGCGACGGCGCGGTGCGCATCATGACCGTGCATGCATCCAAGGGCCTGGAGTATCCGGTCGTGGCGGTTGCGGAGTGCTTTGGCGTGCGTAAGTCCTCGGGTGCGGCACAGATGGGTCGCGTCGATGGCGGAGCGCAGGTCGTGGCACTGCCGGCACGCTTCGACGGCGTTAAGCTCGCCGACGGAACCTTTGTGAAGGGCGACGACGTCAAAAAGCAGTTTGAGCATGCGTTTAAGGGCAAGGGCACGTCGCTGTGGCTGCCGCCGGAGCTCATGGAGGACGTTTGTGCGACGGGTTCTCCCGCCGAGGCATTTGCTCGCCTGCGCAACGACGACCTGCAGCTCTCGCTCGAGGAGCGGGCCCGCCTGCTCTATGTCGCCATGACGCGAGCACGCGAGCTGGTCATTCTGGCGATGGATGCCGGCGTGAGCCGCGGCAAAGTGACGGCGCCGACCTTCGACGTCGAGACCGATCTGACCTACGACGTGCTGCGCCGCATCCTGCCGACCGACAGTCTGGACATGCCGCAGCTCGATAGCGACCGTTTGGTGTTCGACAACTCCAAGCCGGGCGACTACGAGCTCATCTCGCTGACGGACTTTACGTTTGGTGAGCAGGCGTTTGAGGCCAACGCTTCGCTGGATGTCGAGGGCAGGCTTGTTCGCGGCGATGCCGATGC
>URWQ01000238.1 GCA_900551635.1 uncultured Collinsella sp.
TTGGTGGGCCTCTTTTCTGTTATGGGGGACTTTGGGTTATGGCTAAGCGTTCTGGGTCGTATGTCGTTCCTTTCTCGTTTGAGCTGCTTTCGTTTGATGAGGCTGTGGGGCTTGCTGCTGATACGGGGCGGATTTCTGGGGATGCTGGTCCTCTGCTCGAGACGGTTGTCGATATGCTCGATGAGCTGGGGCGTCCGGACGAGTATTTCGATTGCATCCAGGTTGCCGGTACCAATGGCAAGACTTCGACTACGCGTTTTTCGGCTGCCATTCTTCGTGGTGAGGGGCTCAAAACCGCGCTGTATACGTCGCCACAGCTGGTGCGCTATCCCGAGCGCATGGAGGTTGATGGGTGCGTCGTGAGCGACGAGGCCTTTGCCCATGGCGTTTCGGCAGCTGTCGAGGCGGGGCATCGCGTGAATGCGCGCCGTGTGGCGGCAGGGGAGCGCGCCTATACCATCACACCGTTTGACCTGCTGACGGCTGCTGCACTTGTAGTGTTTGCCGAGGCTTGCGTGGACGTAGCCGTGCTTGAGGTTGGCATGGGCGGGCGTTGGGACGCCACGAGTGCGACCGATCCCGTCGCCGTTGCCATTACGGGCATTGGGCTCGATCATACACGTATTTTGGGCAACACGCTCGAGGCCATTGCGGGGGAGAAGGCTGCGGTTATTAAGCCTGGGCGCTTTGTTGTTTTGGGCGAGGGTACGCATGAGGCGAGCGTTCAGCGCGTGATGGATGCCCGTTGCCGTGAGTGCGGTGTGGTGCCGCTCGTGGTGAACCATGCCACAACCAAGGTTCCGGCACACGTGGGCGACACGGTTGAGTTTAGCTGCACCACGCCGCGTGCGATCTATACGTCAAGCATGGTTAAGCCGGCCTACCAGCCGCAGAATGCTGCGTGCGCGATTATGCTGTGCGAGGGGTATTTGGGCCGCGAGCTCGACCACGATGCGCTGGATGCATCGCTTATGGGCTGCCCCACGCCGGGTCGTTTTGATGTGCTGGGGACCGATCCGCTCAAGCTGATCGACGCCTGCCATAACCCTCAGAGCTGCGAGAACTTTGTGAGCGCGCTGGACGAGATAGATCCGTGCGTCGAGAATCGCCCCACGCTGCTGTGCGCCGCACTGGCCGACAAGGATGTGGCCGGTATTGTCGATGTTCTGATTCCGGCCTTCCCGCGTGTGGTCGTAACCCAGACCGATTCCGATCGCGCCCTGCCGGCAGAGGAACTTGCTGCCCTGGTGGACGCCAACAAGCTTGCCGGTGTGTACCCTAGCGTGCCCGAGGCTCTCGCGGCTTTTGACGCCGTGGGCGAGTCCTTCGTTGCCGCCGGCACCATCACCCTAGCCGGCGAAGTAGCCGGCCTGCTGCGCTAGCCCATCCCCTCATCAGTTGCGGTGAAATAGTTCCTGTTTTTGGGTTCTAGCAGCCCATCCAGGAACTATTCCACCGCAACTTAGTTTGGGGGCTTGGGGACCAGGCTAGTCTAGGCGGAATGGGTCGTGAGGGTAGGCGTTGAGAATCTCGACGCCCTTCTCGGCCACCAGGGCCAAGTCCTCGATGCGGACGCCGGTGCGGCCGGGGAGGTAGATGCCCGGCTCGATGGAGAACGTCATGCCCGGCTCTACGACCTGCTCGTTGACGAGTGAGACGTCGCCCGGCTCGTGGTCTTGCAGACCGATCGAGTGTCCCAGGCGGTGCGTAAAGTACTGCCCATAGCCCGCATCCTCAATCACGTCGCGCGCGGCGCGGTCCAGGTCGCACATACGAACGCCCGGCGCGATAAGCGCTTCGGCGGCCTCGTTGGCACGGCGCACGATGTCGTAGATGCGTGCCGTCTCCTCGTCCGGCTCGCCCCAAAAGAACGTGCGCGTCATGTCCGAGCAATAGTTGCGGCGACGTCCACCAATGTCGAACAGCACCACGTCGCCACGCTTGAGTACCGTATCGTCGGGCTCGTGGTGCGGGTCGCCGGCGTTGGCGCCAAAGCTCACGATGGGTGGAAAGCTAAAGCCCTCGCAGCCGTTCTTGCGGTACAGACCGAGCATCTGATCGGCAATTTCGCGCTCCGTTACACCTTCGTGGACGAGCTTGATCGCGTCGGCCATCACGGCGTCGTTGGCGGCCGAAGATGCACGCATGAGTTCCTGCTCGGCGGCATCCTTGTAGGTGCGCGCGGCGGTGACGGCAAAGTCGCCCAGGAAAAACTCGCTTGCGGCGTGGCGCTCCATGAGCGGCATCAAAAAGCCGGAGCGCATGACGGTATCGATGCCGAGCGGTTTGGTCGGATCGATCTCACTCGCGATGGCGTCGGTCACGACGTCGGTATCGGTGTGGTAGGCAACGCGGGCATTGTCGTACTCGGGCAGCTGATGCAGCGCGTTGACCAAGATCACGGGCTCGCTACCGCGCGCGAGCAGCACACCGCAAAAACGCTCGAACATATCGGCATAAAAACCGGTCAGATAGTAAATCGAC
The DNA here is from genome assembly GCA_900551635.1 of uncultured Collinsella sp. Taxonomy (GTDB): domain Bacteria; phylum Actinomycetota; class Coriobacteriia; order Coriobacteriales; family Coriobacteriaceae; genus Collinsella. The sequence goes on from URWQ01000238.1 coordinate 2,485, forward strand.
TACGGGTCGTTTACGAGCAGCTGTGCGCCGGGGTGCTGAGCCTCGAGCGCATCTAGCACGCGCGCCACACGCTGGTCATCGACATGTGCCATACATCGTCCTTTCGCTAGGGTGCCACCATGGTATCCCAAGCCCGGCACATAGGGACGTTCCTTTTAATATGAGCAGGACATTGTCAAGAGGCAAAATCGGGCCTGG
>URWQ01000239.1 GCA_900551635.1 uncultured Collinsella sp.
GCCATCGGCCACGCCCTTGATGATCTTGGCCATGTGCTCGGCCTCAATGTGGCCGATGGCGACGTAGTCCAGGAAGAACAGCGGCTCGGCGCCCGAAGCCAAGATGTCGTTGACGCACATGGCGACCAAGTCCTGGCCCACCGTCTCGTGACGGTCCATGATCTGGGCTAGCACGAGCTTGGTGCCCACGCCGTCGGTACCGCTGATCAGGATCGGGTCTTCCATATCCTTAAGCGCGGCGGCCGAGAACAGGCCACCAAAGCCACCGATACCGCCGATGACCTCGGGACGGTTGGTGTCCTTAACCATTTGCTTAATAGCGTCGACGGCGCGGCCACCCTCGGCGGTATCGACGCCGGCATCCTCATACGTCACATGCTTGCTGTCGCTCATCTGAGACTTCCTCTCCCACTACCGTGGCGCCGCGCGGGCGCCAAACGGTGCTCATAGTTGCCCTCGGTTCGGCGCGCATTCTGGCAACGCGCGCCGCTCAATCAACAAAACAGCAGGTAAAACCTACCAAAATAAACCTGTCCCTAAATGGCGGGTTTTAGGCCTCGCCGTGCTTCTCTTCCCAGCTGCGGTCATCGTATTTCTCGACCACGGCGTCGTCGTCAAAGTGCAGCGGCTTATCCAGGTTGCGGGGCTTAAAGCCCTCCATGAACTTGTCGCGGCCAAAGCTCTCGGGAATCGCCACGGGATAGCGACCGGTAAAGCACGCATCGCAGTAGCCACCCTTGGGCATGACCTTCAGCAGGCCCTCAACCGAAAGGAAGGCCAGCGAATCGGCGCCGATATACTCGCAGATCTCCTCGACCGTCTTGTTGGCGCTGATGAGCTGCGACTGCACGTCGGTATCGATGCCGTAGAAGCACGGCCAGATGACCTCGGGCGAGTTGATGCGGATGTGAATCTCCTTGGCGCCGGCGTTGCGCAGCATCTTGACGAGCTGCACCATGGTGGTGCCGCGCACGATGGAGTCGTCGATGACGACCAGGCGCTTGCCCTCGATGTTGTCGCGCAGCGGGTTGAGCTTCATGCGCACGCCCATGGCACGCAGCTCCTGCGTGGGCTCGATAAACGTACGGCCCACATAGCGATTCTTGATGAGGCCCTCGCCAAAGGGAATGCCGCTCTCGTGCGAATAACCCTCCGCGGGCGGCAGGCCGGAGTCGGGCACGCCAATGACCAGGTCGGCCTCGACGGGCTCCTCGTGTGCCAGCTGACGACCCATGTCGTAGCGGCAGGCGTAGACGCTCTTGCCGTTCATGATGGAGTCGGGACGGGCAAAGTAGACCTGCTCAAAGATACAGTTGGCGGACTTTTCAGCCGCAGGTACGCCCTGCTCGGACACCAGGCCCTCGGCGCTGATACGCAAGATCTCGCCGGGACGGACGTCGCGGACGTACTCGGCGCCCACGATATCGAGTGCGCAGGTCTCGGAGGCAACGACCCAGCCGCCAGCGCGGGTGACACGGGTGGTGGCGTCGACCGTCGCGGCGCCGTCCTGCGACGGCAGCTGCGAAACGGATGCGGCATCGGCCTGGTCCAGGCCCTCGTCCACGAGCTTGCCAAGCACCAGCGGGCGAATGCCGTGCGGATCGCGGAATGCGTAGAGCGCCTGCTCGTTGATGAGCGTCATGGCGTAGCCGCCGCGCACGAGCTCCATGGTCTTGCGAATGCCCTCGCGCAGATGGCCTGTACGCTGAGTAAAGTAGCCGATGAGTTTAGTCGCGACCTCGGAATCCGAGTTGGAGAGGAACGGCACGCCCAGCTCGATCAGCTGGCGGCGCAGCTCGTCGGTGTTGACGAGGGTGCCGTTGTGCGCGAGCGCGATAATGACGCTATTGATGGTAGAGAGGTGCGGCTGAGAGGCTTCCCAGCTCTTGGCGCCGGCGGTGCCGTAGCGCACATGACCCACGGCCAGCTGACCGGAGAGCGTCGACAAGTCCGCATTGGAGAACACGCGGTCGAGCAGGCCCAGATCCTTGCGGACCATAACCGTACCGCCGTCACCAACGGCGATTCCCGCCGATTCTTGGCCACGGTGCTGCAGTGCACGCAGGCCAAAGTACGTCAGTCGAGCCACGTCGCGATCGGGCGCCCAGACACCAAAAACGCCGCATTCCTCATGCAGCTGGTCGGAGTCCGGATCATACGTCGACATGGCGTTCACCTGTCCCGCGGCACGCTCGGCCGCGCGGATGGTTTCTTGAGACATGGCATCCCCTCAGAGCCTCGTATTTTGGCGTTACCCGCCTTATTATACGCACGGCGCGACACGCTCCCCAGCGCATGAGCAGCGCTTTTTAAAAGCCCACCGAGCTAATAATCTGTTTTGTGGCCAAATATTTTATCGGTCTGTCCAGTGCAAGCGCCCGCGCCCCCAGATGACCGCCGCGTCCACCGTTGGGGATTACAAAGTTGCAATTGGGACGTTCGTCCTGTCTTTTGGCAGGTCGGCGGCGTATCCTAGTAACCTAGGACAAAGCGAGAAAGGTTCTGTATGGATCGAAACGAACTCGACCCCAGCGTCCCCAGCGCCACGGAGGTCAAGAAGATTCCCCTCATCATTAAAGTGTACGCCGTCCTGTGCATCCTGTCCGGCGTGGGCACACTCCCGTCGGTCGCCGTCTTTATGTGGCAGGGCATCA
>URWQ01000240.1 GCA_900551635.1 uncultured Collinsella sp.
TGCCGCGCCCCGCAGTGCCCGCTTCCCCCGAGAACAATTATCAGTGCAGGTAGACTGGTTGCGTATTTTCGGAAAACCGGGGGATGGTCGACCCATACGGGTTAAACGTATTAGATAGGCCGTTTTCGTGGCGCGGCCCCAAAACAGTCTTTTGGGACGGGTGGTATCCTTGGTAGCCCTGTGCTGCAAACGCACCTTAAACGCAAGGAGTCCCATGGATCTTATCGCCCAGCTCGCCCGCGAGCTCAACCTTAAGGCCGCCAACGTCGAGGCAGCCGTCAAGCTCATCGACGAGGGCAGCACCATCCCCTTTATCTCGCGCTACCGCAAGGAAGCCACGGGTGGCATGGACGACGTCGCCCTGCGCGCACTCGACGAGCGCCTGTCCTACCTGCGCAATCTTGAACAGCGCAAAGAGGACGTCATTCTGCTCATCGACGCCCAGGGCAAACTTACGCCCGAGCTCGAACAGCAAATTCGCGAGGCCACGCAGCTCCAGCGTGTCGAGGACCTCTACAAGCCCTACCGCAAAAAGCGCATGACCCGCGCACAGAAGGCCCGCGAGGCAGGCCTGGAGCCGCTTGCCAACATGATCATCATGCAGGCCTCGGCCAAGGGCAGCGCGCTCGACACCGCCGCGGCCTACGTCAACGAGGAAGCCGGCTTCGACACGCCCGAGAAGGCGCTCGCCGGCGCGGCGGACATCGTGGCCGAGACGGTGGCCGAAGACCCCGAGAACGTCGCCGACCTGCGCGCCTTTACGCAAAACACCGCCGACATCGTCGTCGAGGCCACCGACCCCGCCGAAAAGACTCCCTACGAGCCCTACTACAACTATGATGAGCCGCTGCGCCGTATACCCAACCACCGCGTGCTGGCTATCGACCGCGGCGAGCGCGAGGGCAAGCTTCGCGTGCGCGTGAACGTCGACGGCGCTGCCACAGCGCGCCTCAGCAGCCGTTGGCCCCGCCGCCAGGGCGTCTTCGCGCCCGTCTTCGATGCCGCCATCGCCGACGGTTACAAGCGCCTCATGGCCCCCTCGCTGGAGCGCGAGGCCCGCGCCAAACTCACCGTTCGCGCCCAGACCGAGGCCATCAACGTCTTTGCCAAGAATCTCGAGGGCCTGCTCTCGGCACGCCCCGTGCGCGGCGCCCGCGTGCTCGCGCTCGATCCGGGCTACCGCACCGGCTGCAAGGTCGCCGTCATGGACGAGACCGGCAAGCTGCTCGACCAGGGCGTGGTCTATCCCACCAAGCCGCGCCACGACGTCGCCGGCACCAAGCGCGAGCTCGCCCGCCTCGTCAAAAAGGACAGCGTCAACACCATCGTCATCGGCAACGGCACCGCCAGCCGCGAGACCGAGGAAGTCGTCTCGGAGTTTATTGCCGAGCAGGCGCCCAGCCTTCGCTACACCATCGTTAACGAAGCCGGCGCGTCGGTGTACTCCGCCTCCGAGCTCGCCAGCCAGGAATATCCCGACCTGGACGTCACCGTGCGTGGCGCCATGAGCCTGGGCCGTCGCCTGCAAGACCCGCTGGCAGAGCTCGTCAAGATTCCGCCCCAGTCTATCGGCGTGGGCCAGTACCAGCACGACCTTGACCAGGCCGAGCTCTCGCGCACTCTGGGCCACGTGGTGGAGGACGTCGTCAACCACGTAGGCGTCGACGTGAATACCGCGAGCGCGAGCCTACTGGGATACGTATCGGGCATCACGCCGAGCGTGGCCAAAAACATCGTGGCCTACCGCGAGGAAAACGGCGCCTTTACCGATCGCCGCCAGCTTAAGAAGGTCCCCAAGCTGGGACCCAAGGCATATCTCAACGCTGCAGGCTTTTTGCGCATCAGCGGCGGCAAGAACCCGCTCGACGCGACAAGCGTCCACCCCGAGAGCTACGAGGTGGCCACGTCCGTCCTGGAGCGCGCAGGCGTGGCGGCAAGCGAGCTTAGCCGCGGCGGCGTACCCGACATCGAGCGCCGTCTGGGCAGCATCTCGACGCTGGCAAGCGACCTGGACTGCGGCACCCTCACGCTCATCGACATCGTCAACGAGCTCAAGAAGCCCGGCCGCGACCCGCGCGACGACGCGCCCGAGGTGGTCTTTAGCCGCTCGGCACTTTCCATCGACGACCTGGAACCCGGCATGGAGCTCAAGGGCACGGTGCGCAACGTCGTCGACTTTGGCGCCTTCGTCGACGTGGGAGTGCACCAGGACGGCCTCGTACACATCTCCAAGCTGGCCAACCGCTTTGTCAAGCACCCGAGCGACGTGGTGCGCGTCGGTGACACGGTCAAGGTGTGGGTCGAAAAGGTCGATCGCGACCGCAAGAAGATCTCGCTCACCATGGTACAGGGGAAGTAAACCGCCAAAGCAGGGGTACCCCCTGTAGTGACGTGCAAAATCGCGAGTATTCTGCAAATTCCACCGTTCCGGATGCCCCTCAGAGGCGAAAAAGCAAAAAACAGCCCCCGTTTTAGCGTCGTCAGAGCCAAAACGGGGGCCGTTCCATGCTTCGGTTAACTGATAAAGACCTTTACCTTGCTGAATACTCGCAATTTTGCACGTCGCTACAGGGGGTACCTTTGTCCACGGCAGGATATGAAAGCCGATTACCAACCTACTGGCAAGTTCGTGTCGG
>URWQ01000241.1 GCA_900551635.1 uncultured Collinsella sp.
GCCGCCAGCGCCGGCGACCTGGGAGAACACGGGCATGGCGTTGTCCGGCGAGCCGGTGAACAGCGAGACGCCCATGGCGAGCAGCATGCCGCAGAGCAGAGCCTTGGTCAGGAAGGCCTGGAGCTTGGCGGCCGAGCTGGCGCCGCGGAAGTTGAGGAAGATGACGTAGACTGCAAAGCCGAGCGCGATCAGCGTCGGGAACAGGTAAACGTCGGCCCCCAGGATGGTGTAGAGCTTGACGGCGCGCAGCCACTCAAGACCGGGCAGGCTGCCGAACATCTCGGACACGAGGGTCGAGATGGCGATGGCCTCCCACGGACACAGGATACCGTTGCCCAGGGCCAAAAGCCATCCGGTGATGTAGCTCAGCGTACGGCCAAAGCTACGATCGACATACTCGACGATGCCGCCCGAGATGGGGATAGCAGCCGTGAGCTCACCGAAAACAGCTCCGACGGGCACGAGGAAGATTGCACCCAAGAGGAATGCGATCATAGCGGGAACGGGACCGCCGCCCACGACCATCCAGTCGCCGACCTGCAGAACCCAACCGGTACCGATGATGGCGCCGAAACCGATGGTGAAGAAGTTCCAGAGCGAGAGCGTTTTCTTCATGCCGCCGTTATCCTCGACTGCAACTTCTGCGTTCTTGTCCGCCATTGTTCCCCTCCTTTCCTATTTGACGCCCTTGGCGTCACCCCTTGCGCGGTCCGTTTTGCCGCGCGCTTTTATTCCATGGCTTTAAGATACGGCCTTGGCGCAGCAGCGCCGCTCGCAGCTCGACCGAAGGCAGAACTGCAAAACGAGCGGCACCGTTTTTGGGACGAACGGCGGGAGACGTCATTCGTCTTGGGCGCTTTCATCTTTTCTGCTTTTGAATACCTGTTGCCGTGACGCTTGGCGCTCGGCGCGACAACGTTCATACCATTTGTCAGGCTTTTGGCGCACATGCCCATGTGTCGTGCATCTTTTTATGTAGGATAGACAAGTTACACATGAGGCAAGGTGATTCGAATGGCATACGGATACAATGACGGCGACCAACGGCCACAAAGCGTGCGCCTTGCCGGCCGCACCACGTCAACGCCCAAAATCACGACAACCCGCAGCGCCCCCAAGAGCAGCTCGGGGCTTCTTCGCGGCAGCAAAGCCGTACCGTGCAGCAGTCAGACCGCGTGAGTACGAGCACACGCCAACGCTTGACCGACACATCGCAGCCACGCCGCTACGATCGCCGTAAGACCGACTACTACGTTAAGCGCTCCTTTTCGCGACCTCAACGCGATCGCGGCAATTCCGCCCCTCACCCCGCGTCGCACACCACAAGCCACGCGCTTCCAGCCCGCCGCCTACGCCTTGCGCTTTGCTCCATCGCCGCCTGCCTCGTCTTTGTGTTTTTGGGATCCTGTATCTCCCACGGATCAGCCGGTCTTGAGCCCACTGCCGAGGACAAGCTGCTTAAAGCCCCCGTCGCGCCCGGTTACTCCTTTGCGTTCTCGACCCCACGCTCGCAATGGCAGGCCGGCGCCATGCCCCACATCTACCAAATTGACCCCGCATGGTCAGAGCTGCCCTATGCCGGTGGCACTATTCGCGAAAACGCTTGCGGTCCCACCTGCCTCACCATGGTCTATATCTTTAAGACCGGCCACACCGATAAGACGCCGGTCGATATATGCGCACTGGCCGAAGCCGGCAACTACGCCCCCACTGGTGCCACCGAGTGGTCGTTTATGACAGGCGGTGCGTGGCAGCTGGGACTCAACGGAACACAGCTCTATAACGATCGCGAATCGATTACCCAAGCACTTCGCTCGGGTGCGCCCGTCATCGCCGCAGTGCGCCCCGGTACGTTTACCAACGTAGGCCACTACATCGTGCTCTACGGCATCGACGATGCCAACCAGATTGGCGTCTACGACCCCAACTCGGCCAGCCGCAGCGCCCGCCGCTGGGGCGTCGTAGAGGTCCTCAACGAAGTCGAAGCCATGTGGGCCTACTACTAGTCATTGGGGACAGACTTAAATGAGTGTTCATTGGGGACGCTCATGTTTGACTAGTCATTTAAGAACGTCCCCAATGACTAGGTGAATATAAGAACGTCCCCAATGACTAGGTGAATAGCAAAAGCCCCGCAGCCGGAGCGGACTGCGGGGCTCATGAAGAGAGGCTAGTTTGTGGGCGCTTTGCCTGGCGCCCACGAGAGAGGCAACAGAGTAGAGACTACTCGTGGATGCGGGTACCGGAGAGGCCGGCCATGGTCTCGGCGGCCTTGTCCAGAGCGCCGATGATGCAGGTGCGGCCCTTGCGGGAACGGGCGAACTTGATGGCAGCGCGAACCTTGGGCTCCATGGAACCCTTGCCGAACTGGCCCTCGTCGGCCAGGCGCTCGGCCTCGTCGGCGGTGAGGTCCTCGAGCTCCTCCTGGTTGGGCTTGCCAAAGTTGATGGCGACATGCTCAACGGCGGTCAGCAGGAACAGAACGTCGGCGTCGCAGTCCTCGGCCAGCAGCTCGCCGGCCAGGTCCTTGTCGATGACGGCGGGGACCCCCCTGTAGCAGACCCTGTTCTCGCAGACCCCGACG
>URWQ01000242.1 GCA_900551635.1 uncultured Collinsella sp.
GGCTGGCCAAGACGCCGGGGACAGCGCAGCCGGTGGTGATGACAAAGGGAATGACGGACTTGCCGGACAGACCCACCTTCTTGAAGATGGGGTCCAGCACCACGGCGGCACGGGACATGTAGCCGCAGTCCTCCAGGAAGGACAGCATCACGAACAGCAGGAACATCTGCGGCACAAAGCCGAAGATGGCGCCCAGGCCGCCAACGATACCGTCGCAGACCAGCGAATCGACCAGGCCACCGTCCTCGGTGCCACCCGCCACGAGGGCGTCGTGCACCATGGTGGTGATACCCGGGACATAGGGGCCGTACTGTGCCGGGTCGACCGAGTCGGCGTCGTCACCCGCGGCCTCGACAGCCTCATCGTAAGCATCGCGGCCCTGGCCGAGCACATACCAGCCGTCGGTGCCGAAGAGCTGGTCGTTGGTGAAGTCGGTCACCGTGCCGCCCAAGGTGGAAACGGCGATGTAGTACACGCAGAACATGATGACCACAAAGATCGGCAGGCCCAGGATACGGTTGGTAACCACACGGTCGATCTTCTCGGAGGTGCTCATCTTGGCCGGGGCCTTGGTGAGGCACTCGTCGATGATGTGTGCGATCACGCCGTAGCGCTCACCGGTGATGATGGACTCGGCGTCATCGTCGCAGTCCTGCTCGCACTGAGCGACCAGCTCTTCGACGCGAGCGGCCTTCTCCTTGGTGAGGTTGATGAGCTTGCAGGCGTCCGCATCACGCTCGAACAGCTTGACGGCGTAATAGCGGCGCTTGTTAGCGGGAACGCTCGCAGGCAGATTGTTTTCGATGTGGTCAAGAACGTCCTCGATGGAGGAATCGAACTTGTGCTCCGGCACCTGGCCCTTGGAAGCAGCAGACTTCTTGACCTGCTCGAACAGCTCCTTGATACCCTTGTTCTTAAGAGCCGAGATCATCATGACCGGGCAGCCGAGCTTCTTGGAGAGCTTGTCCGTGTCGATCTTGTCGCCGTTCTTCTCGACCAAGTCGGCCATGTTGAGGGCAACAACCACGGGCAGGCCGGTCTCGATGACCTGAAGCGCCAGGTACAGGTTACGCTCGAGGTTGGTGGCATCGACAACTTGGACGACAACATCGGGCTCGCCGCTCATGAGGTAATCGCGCGAGCATTGCTCCTCGGGGCTGTAGGGGGAAAGCGAGTAGATGCCAGGGAGGTCCGTGATGGTAACGTTCTTGTCGCTTAGGAGCTTGGCTTCCTTTTTCTCAACCGTGACGCCGGGCCAGTTGCCAACGTAGCCGTTGGCGCCGGTGATCAGGTTGAAAAGCGTGGTCTTGCCGCAGTTGGGGTTACCCGCCAGCGCGACATGGATCTGAGAATCCGCCATTCAATCCTTCTTCCTTGTGTGCCTGCGCTGCTTTCTCCGCGCAAGCTGGATAATGTGCTTCAAAGTTGCAGCATTAAGTTAGAAATACCTAACTTTATCTGCAGAAATACACGTCGCGAGCCCTTACTGGACCTCGACGACGGCCGCCTCCTCCTTGCGGATGGAAAGCTCGTAGCCGCGCACGTTGATCTCGACCGGATCACCGAGCGGTGCAACCTTCACGACCTTGAACGAAGTGCCCTTGATGAGGCCCAGGTCCATAAGGTGACGGCGAAGTGCACCCTCACCGTGAAGCTTGACGATGGTAGAGCTCTCGCCCACCTTAACGTCACCCAACGTCTTCATCCTCTTGTCCCCCTTTCGGTTTTTATGAAATGCTGCGAACTAACCGACGGTCATGATGTGCATGGCAACCTTGGAATCGATGCCAAAGCGTGCGCCCAGCACCGTGACGATGATATTGGCGCCACTCGAGCTCACCACGTGGATTTCGTTGCCCTCGACAAAGCCGAGGTCCTTGAGGTGGTGCTTCATGTCCTCATTGCCCTTTACACGAGACACGCGCACGGTTTCGCCCGCTTTTACCATCGAAAGCGGCATGGCCGGCATCTGCGGTCCGCAAGACATGAGTGGCTCCTAACGTCAGTTCGTCCTCAACATCGACGCGATAAAAGTTAACCACGTCTATGTTCGCTTTAGTAAACTAGCACGTGGTTAACTTTTTGGAAAGGGTCCCTATTCAGATTTCGAAAAAGTTTCCTATATGAAACAAAAAGGCGCGGCAAAGAGCTGTCCTTTGCCGCGCCCTGTCATGCTTAGAGCGAGAGGTTTCTGATCGACGTAACGCAGGAAGCCTCGTCTACGCCCGAAACGCGAAAGATGATGTCCTCGCCGCACTCGCCGTAGAGAGCCATGAGGCCCATGACATCGCGACCGTCGGTATGGCGGTCGCCGATGCTGACCGACACGTCGCTACGGTGCTTGGCAATGATGTCATAGAGCAGCGCAACCGGGCGGGCATGCAGTCCCAACGGATCTTTAATCGTCTTCGTAAACTCGACCATGTCCCCTCCCAAGACATCGCACATTCGGCCGGCAAACCCAGCCACGTGGTAGTTATTGTACGTTACCGGCGCACCCCCGTCTCACAAAAAACGAGGGAAGGCACACGTCCTTCCCTCGTTGCTGGCAATAGGTAGCCGCTCGCCTACATCAGGCGCAG
>URWQ01000243.1 GCA_900551635.1 uncultured Collinsella sp.
AAATTCTCAAGCAATGCGCAGCGCTTCAAGCCGCGCGATGGATTGCCTTACAGCGCCTCGCGCCAGGCCGGCATGGACATGCAGCGCGGGCCGCCACGGCCGCGGCTAAGCTCCGCGGACGGCATGACCAGGCAGTTGATGCCGTTCTTGTACAGCACGTCGTTGGTGACGTTGTTGCGCTGATACACCACCACGGTGCCGGGGCGGACGCAGAGCGTGTTGGAGCCGTCGTTCCACTGCTCGCGCTCGGCCGCGATGCGGTCGCCGCCGCCGCAGGGGATGAGCGTGACCTTCTCGCCGACGTACTCGGAGAGCACGGACTCCAGATCCTCGTTGCGCTCGCGGATCTTGGTGCCGCCCTTGCCGTCCGGGGTGATCTCGAACACCGTGAGCGGGCCCATGATGCCGGGATGGATGGTGAACTTGTCGTAGTCGATCTGGGTGAACACCGTGTCCAGGTGCATGAAGGCGCGGGAGGACGGGATGTTGAACGCCAGGATGGTGTCGATCGGGCTCGTCTCGTCGTTGAAGATGTTGTGAGCGATGTGGTCGATGGCGTCGGGCTCGGTGCGCTGGGAGATGCCGATGGCCAGCACGTGCTCGTTGATGTTCAGGATGTCGCCGCCCTCGATGTGGAAGGTGTCGTTGCGACTGTAATACTCGGGGGTGCCCACGAAATCGGGGTGATTCTTGAAGATGTAATCGCCGTAGATGGTCTCGCGGTTACGCGTCTGGCTGTACATGCGGTTGATGGACACGCCGTTGCCGATCATCGCGAACGGGTCGCGGGTGAAGTACAGGTTCGGCATCGGGGCGCAGACCAGCTTGCAGCGGTCGGACACCATGTCGACGAGCAGGTGGGTGTCCTTCTGGGGCAGCTCCTGCAGGTTGATGCCGGCCATGGTCTTCATGACCATGTCCTTGGTGCCCGCGTAGTTGGAGTTGATGTAGTCGGTGATGATGTCGTGGTACATGTCGGTGCGGATGCCGGCCTCGTAGATCCATTGATCGAGGAACTGCTGGCGCAGCTCGGGCTTGGCGTCCAGCACCTCGGCCATGAGGTCCTCCAGGTACACGACCTCGACACCCTCGCCGCGAAGAATGTTCGCGAAGGCGTCGTGCTCCTCCTGGGCCACCGGGAGGAACGGGATGTCGTCGAACAAGAGCTCCTCAAGCGTATTGGGGGTGAGGTTCAGCAGCTCGTCGCCGGGGCGGTGAAGGATGACCTTCTTGAGGTTGCCGATTTCGCTCTTGACGTTTACTCCTTGCATGTGACTCTCCAATCCGGCGGTTTTGAGATCCGCCATCATAGTTGAGAAGCTGCGGGCGCGTTTCAGCCCTCAGCCCATCGCGGTCGGCGCGACGGATGCACCCAATGTCTCAGAATCCGAGCCAGGGGGAAGAGGTAAAGCGGTATTAGATGAGGGTTTAACTTGTCATTACCAACCCTCTGCCAACCTTACACCCTTAGTAAACGCCCCTTGCTACGCCTCCTTCGCCCCAGGTCAAGCGTGCGACCCGAAGCTTCTGCATCGGATACCTTCCTCGCGCATCGACGGTGTTTCGTTTTCGGCGCCTTAACAGTTACAGCCGAGGTCACAATTCGTCGATGGCCCTAAAGTATCATCATTTTTGTTCACATGCAATAAAAAAGTTCCAATCGTTTAGGGATTCAATCAAATTTCATGAATGCATAAGATAGCGCTGCCATCCTCTTGAGTTCACTCAAGCTTAGAAGACGATCTCTTTTAATTATTTCACCAGTTAAATTGCGCGTTTCCAAATTGGTTCACCTCTTATGTACTCTTATTGACATTATGATTCAACTTGTCAACTAGCAGAGCATGCATCATCTCAAAGCTCTTGCTTTCATCTTTTTCCAGTCCACAACTACAAATTCCGTAGTGCAGATGAACAATTTTATTTCATGGCGTATACTGCACCTGAAAACAAGGCTGCCCTTCACGGGTCGGCCGGCCGCTCCGTCGCTCGCCTTCGGAAGGAGACGCACCATGGCAACTTCCTGCCCCGCCGATCGAATCCTCGTTACCACCGCCTTGTTCACGGGTGCTTCCGACGAGCCCGCGCCCGGAGCCGTGGCCCTCGGAGACGACCGCATTCTATGGGCCGGCCCCCTTGAGGCAATGCCCGAAGCTCTGCGCGGCGACGCTACTGAAGTCATCGATTACGGCGACGCCCTTATCATGCCGGGCTTTCACGACGCCCACCTTCATTACTTCCATTCCGCGCTGTACCTCTCCCCTCTGGCTGAGCGCTTCGTGGGCGAAAACGAGGCCGATGCCGTGGCACGGTTGGCGCCCCTGGCCGCCCGCAGACCGGCCGACGCATGGCTGCTTACCCAGGGTTGGCGCGATTACCTGTGGAACCCCGCCGGCATGCCGAGCCGCGCGTCGCTGGATGCGGCCTACCCCACGCGTCCCGTGGCCATGTACTCCGGCGACGCCCACACGCTGTGGCTGAACAGCTGCGCCCTGGAACGTTTGGGCATCACGGAGGAGAGCGAGCCGCCCGCCGGCGGCAGCTACGACAAAGACGCCGATGGGCGCCTTACGGGTATC
>URWQ01000244.1 GCA_900551635.1 uncultured Collinsella sp.
GTACACAGATGACGGTACTCCTCGAACAGCGCAGCGGTGTTGGCCAGGTGCGCGGCCGATTGCTCGGCGGAGCGGCCGGGGGCTTGGCCGGAAAGGATGGCGTTGTCCTTGAGTAGCTTGACGGCAAAGACCTCGCCGCTCGTGTTGGTCGCGCGCAGCACGTGTCCGATGTTGCCGTTGTTGCGGTGGGCCGTCTGGAGAATAAGCGTCATAAACCGACGTTTGGCGTCGTCCTCGGCGCTGGGGTCGACCGCCACGGCGGTATCGAACGTATCGAGACGGATGAGTTTGTCGCCATAGGCGCTATCGGTAGTATCCATGGCGTTCCTTTGTCTGGCATGGGTTGCCGCACGTATACGCGAGCAGTGCGGATATCGGTAAAGTACCATGATAGCCGCACTGCCCACGTATACCGCTGCGCATTGTCGTTTACGACGCAGAAGGTAGAAGACGAAAGACGGACGGCGACCGTCTTCCGATCGCCGTCCGCGCTAGTCCACAATGACAAGGAATGTCGTGTAGAGACCCAGATGGAGCCTGTCGCTGTTTTCGATTTCCACTGGGGGATAGATCTTGCCGGGCTCGCGTTGGTCGCGCGGCGGCTCAATCACAATATCGCCGTCGCCTGCACCCGATTCGAGTACCGTGCCGTTGGTCGATCCAAGGCCCTGGGCGTACCAGTGCTCACCCTCAAGCCAAATGCGAAGATGCTCGCGCGATGCGTCGGCGCCCACATCGGTGATACTGGGCGAGGTTTTGGGCAAAGAACCAATTACGGTGCCGCGCGGATCGCGTGTGAGGGGATGGATTTGCGTGTCGGCGCAGTTGTCGGCATGGGTTCTGAGCAGACCGAGGTTGGGGGCGACGGTGCGCGGCTGCTCCAGGCTGCTCATAAAGCCACGTCCGACGGTAGTTTCGGTGGTGCCAAAGTGCTTGCCCGTCTTGCTGTCGCAAAAGCGCTCGACGGTGGCCACGCCCTGAACGGGATCGGCGAGCGCCCCCGTTGCCACAAAGAGCATAAGGTAAAGCGTGCTTTTCTCGCGCACGGCATTGCCGTCAAAGTTGTCGATGCGATTGAGGGCATTTGCATATAGGCGGCTGTCCAGCTTGTAGCTGGTGAGAGCCGATATCATTTCGTTGGCGGCCGGACCGCGATAGTGCTCGGCGATTGCCCGATAGGCGGACTCGCCGCCGCCGAGCTTGCTGCAGATTGCCGAGGAAAGGTTGAGCGTGGTGACGGTAAAGTCGCTGTAGATGGAGGGCGCGCACTGGTCAGGCTTGCGATGGACGATGTAACGGGTGAGATACGAGCGGTTGGAAGAGCATTTCTCGAGCAGGGTACTGCCGAGATAAGAGTTTCCATTGATGAGCATTCGGGCGATCTCGAGATGTTTAAGACCGCCGAACGAGCGAATATCGTTATAGAGGACCGAGCAAGGCGTCTCTGCTGCCACGGATACCTCCTTTGATTGCTTCCCAGCCAATATGGCGATAGGAATTAATGGCCCCCGGTGGGCGACGTATTAAATGGCCGCGCAATATATAGCGTAACCAAAGCAACATTATAGGCCACATGTTCGAAATTGCAGGAAGACTGAGAGATTTGGTTTGGACTGGACGGAAATCCCCCTCTGTCTTGATCTATAACAATTAGGACCGATTTTACTCGTTAACTGTTACAGATTGAGACGTTTGTGAACCGTGTCGACCGTTTGTCTCGATCTGTAACACGTAGAGGAAGATTTGCCCTGTAGATGTTACAGATTGAGACAATCAGCCGGGCCCACCTCGTTCGCCTCGTCATCTGTGGTTTACGTGGGGGCATGCGAAGCACGGGTATACTAACCGGCGGCGAATCTGCTCCATCGCTTAGAGCTGCTGCGTCTGGACGGCGCGTGATAGGGCTGCCAAAGCGATCGCCAGCGTGCTGAGCAACGTCCTCTCTGTGCGCACCCGTTTTTGTATGTATTAGCGCACTACCAAGCACGCCCGCGCGGCCGCATGCCGTGCCCATTGCGCGTGCAGATAAGGAACAACAACATATGCGTAATTCTGTATCCGACGTCACCGACGCCGAGATCCTGGACGAGGCCCGTGAGGCCATGACCCAGGCTGCCTTCGATGCCGCCGATGAGGCCAATGCCGCCCAGGCCGTCGAGTCCGCTACCGAGAGCCTGCCCGCCTTTGACGAGCTGGGCCTCTCCGACGAGATGCTTCGTGCCATCGAGAACCTAGGCTACACGGCGCCGACGCCCGTGCAGGCCGGCTCCATCCCCGTGGTGCTCGAGGGCCGCGACCTGCTTGCCGCCGCTCAGACCGGCACCGGCAAGACGGCCGCCTTTTTGCTGCCGACCATGAACAATCTGGAGCACATCGCTCCTCCCAAACCCGTGCGCGAGCGTGGCGGCCGCAATCGCCGTCGCGGTGCTAAAAAGCCCGAGGGCAACGGCCGCGGTCCCGCGATGCTCGTCATCACCCCCACGCGCGAGCTTGCCCAGCAGATCGACGAGGTTGCGAGCAAGATCGCCGACGTCACCGGCCATGTTGCCGTGACCGTCGTGGGCGGCGTGAGCTAC
>URWQ01000245.1 GCA_900551635.1 uncultured Collinsella sp.
GCGTTGCACTACGAGTGGACAACCACGCACAGGCCGACTTTGATGCAATCGTGCAGTGCCTTGGCGTCGGCCAGGCGCAGATTGATGCAGCCGTGGCTACCGCACCACTTATAGGACTCGGCATTATCGAAGCTCTTGTCGTTTTGCCAGGTGGCATCGTGGAAGCCGATCATATTGCCCTCGAACGGCATCCAGTAGCTTACCGGGCTCTCGTATTTGGGCTTACCGGTCTCGGGATCCTTGGCTCCGATCAGGGTGCTGCCGCCGTCGTTGCTGTTGATCTGCCACACGCCCTCGGGGGTGGCGTCTTCGCCCGGTTTGCCGGAAATAAAGTTGGCCTCCCAAACGATATTACCGTTCTCGTCATAGTAGCGCGCGTGCTGCTCGGACAGATCGACATCGATGTATGCCTTCCAGTCGGGCTCTCCCTTTGCGGTAAAGGTGTCGGCCTTCTGGGAGTACTTGATCTCGATTTCGCCGGTCTGCTTGTTGTTAATGGCGTCCTCGACCTGCTTGGCGAGCGAGCTGCTGTCGATGGACCAACCAAAGTCGCCGCCTTCGACGGCGCACTGCTTGCCATCGGCGCGCGTCCACCAGCGAGTGGAGCCCACGGTATTAAAGCCGTTGGCGAGCTCGGCTGCCCAGCTGCTGATCTGCGACGAATCGAGCGTGGGACTGGCCGGATCGGCAAAGCTGATCCACTGCAATACGGAGCTGCCATCAACTTTGCCGGCATCCTCGCCGTTGAGCTTGAGGGTCACGTTGACGCCCAGGAAGTTGTTGGCGGCATCGCATGCGGCCTGAATCTGATCATCGGTCAGCGTTCCATTGAGCGGTTCATAGGCATCGTTGCCGAGCTTGGAAAGATCTACGGTCTCGGCCAGCGAGGCAAGCTCGAGCTCGGCATATTTAATGACATGCTCGCGGTTGATTTTTTCGTTGGAGCGCGCCTTCTCGACGATAAACTTGCCGGCCTGCTCGTCATAGGAGCTATTGGCCTCGAACGTGCCCGAACGGCCCTCGTTAAACTCGTCGATGGCGGCGCCCAGATCCTTCTCAAACTTCTTTTGGTCAAAGGTGTCGGAGAGCATGGATAGGTCGACGTCTTGATCAAGATCGACTTCGTTAGAGGTAGCGGTAGTTTTGGTCTTGCCGCTTAAGGATTCCACAAGGCGGACCGGCCATACAAAGGCCTCGTTGTGGCTGATGATCTCTTTTGCAGCAGCTTCACCGTCGACGATGGGCTCATCGGACTCGGGCTGATAGGTCCAGCTAAAGTCATCGCCTGTCACGGTGAGCTTATTGTGCTTCCATGCCGAGTTGACCTTGGTGGCGGCAGACGAAGCGTTGGAGAACGAGACGTCGACGCCGGCGATGGTGGTGTTGGGGTAGGCTACCTGCGAAAACGCTACGACGCCTACGATATAGACAATGACGATTAGACCCAGGACGACAAAGAGCGTCGTCTTTTTGCCCGACTTATTGTTCTCGGCGGGTTTGCGCGCGGGGCCACGATCGCCTCGAGCGTGCGTGGGGGGCTGCTTGGGCGCATTGCCGTTTGCCTGGCGCTGCTGACGTTGTTGACGCTGCTGTCGCTGTTGGTTCGGGCGTTGGGAAGCGTTTGCCGCACCACGCTGCTGACCGTGGCTCGGCGCGATAGGACGCGGTGACTGAACGCCGCCGGTGTGCCTGCTCGGCTGCTGCGGATCGGGAATCAGTTGAGTTCGATCGTTTTGCGACATCGTATGCATATCCTTCGATTTTCGCCTTGCGGTTCATCGTGTTTTTACTGGGCTTGCATTATAGCGATTGCCCTGCTGTTTGTGGTACGGAAACGGTGGCATTCAAAAGAGGTGGGACATTTGTCCCACCTTTGAGTCGTTCTTTGTCGCTATCCGCACACACCGCATTTTGCACAGGCCGAAAGTGCGGCCGGAGCCTGCGCGATGCCGCCCTTTGCCGTCTCGCGCAGCGTGGCCGGCAACGCGTGACCCACCGAGAGCATGACATGTGCCATCTGGTCAAACGGCACCAAGCTCTTAATGCCTGCGAGGGCGAGTTGTGCAGAGCTAAAGGCCGCTGCCACGCCGATGGCGTTGCGGTTTTGGCAGGGCACCTCCACGAGGCCACCGACGGGGTCGCAAACGAGACCCAGCAGATTACTCAGCGCGATGGAACTGGCGTCGAGCGCCTGCTCGGGCGTGCCGCCGAGCATCTGCACCAGCGCGGCGCCTGCCATGGCGGCGGCGCTTCCCACCTCAGCCTGGCAGCCGCCCTCGGCGCCGGCAACGCAGGCGCTTGTGGTGAGGTTGAGGCCGATGGCGGCTGCGCAGTAGAGCGCATCCATGACTTGCTCGTCGTCGAGCTGCAGGCGATCGGCGAGCGCCAGCACGCAGCCGGGCACAACACCCGCGGAGCCGGCCGTGGGGGCGGCGACGATCACGCCCATGGTAGCGGAGCGCTCGAGAACGGCCATGGCGCGGGCAACGGCGTCGGTCTGGACGGCGCCCATCAGGCTTGCACTCAAATCGTTGCAGCGGGTT
>URWQ01000246.1 GCA_900551635.1 uncultured Collinsella sp.
GGAACAGGGCCGTCACCGGATCCACGATCTTATTGGCCACCAGAATCGCGCAGACGCAGCCGCCGAGGGCAAAGCTGCCGTCGCAGGTCATATCGGGAATGTCGAGCAGGCGGAACGTGATAAACACGCCAAGCACCATAATGCCCCAGAGGACGCCCTGCGAAACGGCGCCCTGCAATGCAATGAGCATGCTTCATACCTCCTAGGATAGGGTGGACACGTGATTCACCATAATAGCGGTAACAATGCATAGAAGAGTTACGGACAGACGTTTTGTTTTACCTGAAACAAGCAGGGCGGACGCCGGTCTACAGCGCCCGCCCCTGTGGCTCAGATATTGAATAACGCGGCTAAAGCGCGAGCACGGGCTCTAGACGCATGCCGCGTATGGCATTACGCGTCCAGGGCGGAAAGGTCGATGCCCAGGGCCTCGGCCATTTCGTCGTTCTTGACGACGACCAGGTCCTTGCTCGAGAGGTGCTTGATCGGCATATCCTCGGGCTTGGCCTCGCCCTTCAGGATCTTAACGGCCATCTCGCCCGCGGCGTAGCCCAGGTCCTCATAGTTGATGGAGAGGGTGAACAGGCCGCCGGCCATGCACATACCCTCCTCGCCAGTCACGAAGGGAAGCTTGTTTTCCTTGCAGATCTGGCCGACCTGCGAGGCACCCGCGGCGATGGTGTTGTCGGTGGGGGAGTACAGCGCGTCGACCTTGCCCACGGCAGACTCGACGACGGACTGAATCTCGTTGGAGCTCGAGACGGTGAAGTCAGTGTACTCGAGGCCCAGCTTGTCGAGCTCCTTCTTGGCGGCCTTGATCTGGACGTCGGAGTTGGACTCGGCGGTGCAGTAGAGCAGGCCGACCTTTTTAACGTCGGGCAGGACCTTCTGCATCATCTCGAGCTGCTCGGCGACCGGGGTGAGGTCGGAAGCGCCCGTGACGTTGGTGCCGGGCTTGTCGTTGTCCTGGACCAGGCCGGAGGCGGCGTAGTCGGTGATGGCGCAGCCCACGATGGGGATATCGGCCGTGGCGCCGGCGGCAGCCTGCGCGGCGGGCGTGGCGATGGCATAAATCAGGTTGACGTTGTCGCCCACAAACTTGTCGGCAATGGACTTACACGTGGACTGGTCGTTCTGGGCGTTCTTCTGGTCGATCTTGACCTTAAGGCCGCTCTCCTTGATGGCCTTGACAAAGCCGTCGTTGGCGGCATCGAGTGCGGAATGCTCGGTGAGTTGCAGAACGCCGATGGTGTAGTCGGAACCGGCGGCAGCAGAGCCGGAACCAGAGTTGCCGCCGCATCCGGCGAGCGGGGCGAGCGCGAGCAGGCCGGCGGAGACCAGAAGGCTCCTGCGACTGATGGTGATGTCCTTCATATCATTACCCCCAGTATAAAAATGGCTGGAAACACTGCACTGGGACAAAGTGCAAGTGGAACTATAGTAGCGCTGATGTCCATTTTTACAACAGCCTGGCGGGTTTTTTAATACAGAATCGGATGGGCGGTACGGGTAGTCGAATGGGCGGCGGAGGGTCTTATGCGGCGGAGGAGGCGTCGTCCTCCTCGTCGAGGGCGGCGAAGAGCTTCTTGCCGTCGAGGAGACGTGTGGTGACGTTTCTCATTCGGCCAATCTCTACGGTACGCAACGTGTCATCGGCGCCTCGGGCGTCATAGACCGTTCCCAGCAAATAAGAGATGCCGTCTCGTTGCTTGATGGCAAAGGGACGGAGTGTCATCCGTGCTGCTTCGGTTTCGCCACGCGTCGTGACGCTCGAAATATCAAAACTCACCGTGGTTCCGTGGTCGATGGCCTGCTCGACGAGCTCGCACGTGTCGATACGCTTGATGGGCGTGCGTGTTGCCTTGGTAGCCTTGCTGCCTGCGCTCGGAACGGGTTCGGGTGTATCGAGGTAGCCGCGAACGTCGGCACTCGCCATGGCAACTAAGTGCTGCGCCATGCTCTTGCGGATAGCGATAGGCGTGGAGCGGTTGCGCATGACCATACCGTGGAGCCGGATGATCTCTTCGTCGGCGAGCGGACGGGTAAGAAGTTTGTAGCCCACGCCGCGTTTGTACTCAATTTCGTATCCGGCATGGCGAAGCGCGGAGATGGCGGTGTAGATGCTGCGCCGCGCCGCCGAGATGGGCATGCGGGCGGGGTCGTCGGGATGGGCGAGGCGCCGGATTAACTCATCGGAAAGCATGGCCTTGTCCTCGCCAGTGTTTTCGCTTAATAGTTGCAGGATGCGAACGGCGCGATAGGCTGGCATCGAGGCGGCGCCTCTCGTCGTGGTGTCGTAGGTTTCAACAGCGGCTTCGGTCATCGTGCCCACGTCCTTTCCGTTTTGGGTGGCGACGGTATGGAGCCTAGGACGTGGGGCTTTCCCAGGGGCGCAGAGCGCTCTGGGCGGTCGGTAGTCGTCGGCAAACGGCGGGTCGAGTTTTCAACAGCCCTGCTCAACTGACCAAAACCTTGCCAAAAGCTTGACGGATGCTGTTGAAAAAAGCGTCTCTCGACCGATGTCGAG
>URWQ01000247.1 GCA_900551635.1 uncultured Collinsella sp.
GGCAGCGGCAGGTCGGGATAGGCGTAGGAGACGGTCTGCCCCTCATCCTCGATATCGGCGTGGAGGGCCACCTCGATGTCGTCGTGCAGCAGCGATTCGAAGACCACGAGGCTTACGCCGTCCAAGTTGGCGCCGGGAATGGTGATCTCGACATCCACCGTGCCCGAGGATTCCTCGGGGATGAACCGGTGGCTTACCATGACCACTTTACCCTCCACGAGCCACGGGGCGTTTTCCTCTTTGTCCATGAGCACGGCGGATAGCTCGTACTCCTCGCCGGGGGTCAGTCCCTGGTAGCTGACGGTGTCGATGATGGTGACCTCTTCGGCTGGCACGCCTTCGTGAGTGCCGGTGGCGGCGTCGACGGCCGTTGTGCCGATGGCGATAGGGCTCACGGCGATGGTCTGCTTGCGGTCGGCGAGATCGCGGTGCGAGGCTACTTCGACGCCATCTTGCAGAAGCGTCTCGAAGATGACGAGGTTGGTGTCCTCGGTGATCGCCGAGGCGTCGAAGGCGAAGGTCACGTTCGCGTACCCGTTGTAATCCTCGGGAGTGAACTCAAGCTCGGCGGTGACTTCTTCCTCATTCACGAGGAACGGCTCTCCGGTGGCTTTGTCCATGAGGGTTCCCCGAAGCAGATAGGGCTCTTCGGGTTCTAGGCCAGAATAAGTGACTCGGTCGATGACGACGGCCTTGGTGTCGGCGCTGATCTGCGTGTCGTACAGATCGTCGGACAGACCGTCGTAGGCACTCGTGCGGATCGTGGGCTTGTCGGTGCCCGTGTTGTTGAGAGTGCCTAAGTCGACGACGAGCCCCTCATCGCTCTCGTCAACCACGATTTCATCGCGGATCATCTCGAAGATTGCGTTGGCCGGGCATCGAAGCTCTTCCAGCTCGTACGTGTCAAAGGGCAGTGCGCCCAGTCCATTGTCCGCAGCGACGGACGCCCCTTCGGCATTGAGACCGAACCAGATCCCCGCTGTGGCATCAAGGGCCTCGGTGTCCAACGTAAGTGGCATCTGGAAGCTGCCGTCAGGAGCGGTGAACTGCGCGTCGTTGGCGTTCGTGTTCGCGTCGTGGGGATGGCCCGGGGTAGATTCCGTGGAAGCGAGCCCGTTCTTGTCCGTGACGAGGATGTGCCATTCGCCGGTCGTCTTCGAGGTGAGCTTGAAGGGGATGCCGGCCAGCTTCGCGGCGCCGTCGGCGCGCTTCATGAAGCGCAGATCGGTGCGGGCGACGCGGTCGGTGACGAGATCGCCGTTCTGCTCTGCATCGAAGGTCTCGATAATCTCGCCATCGGTGTCGGCATCGGTGACGTGGCGCACGTGCACGGTCTCGTCGAGAAGGTAGCCACGCGGTGCCTTCACTTCCTGGATGGCATAGGTGCCGATGGGAAGCGCGATGCGGCCGTTGGAGAGCTTGTAGAACGCATCACCTGCCACCTTGTAGGGAAGCTCTTCGGTTGTTCCGTCGGCCAAAGTGTGTGTGAAGCTGCCTTCCGCCTCGTCGAGCAAGAAGGCGCCCTCGTCGTTGGTGCGCACGACCCAGCTTGCTTGCGGCTCGAGGGTCTTAAGGGCGTCCAGGGAAGCGTTCTTGGCCGCATAATAATCGATGCGGAAGTGGGCATCGCCGAGGGTGGCAGCACCCTGCGCATGGCTCTGACCGCTTTGAGCATCCTTCTTCTGGATAAGAAGGGAGAGGGGATTCAACTTTGCCTTGTCGCTGACGGCAGTGGTATTCACGCGGGTGACGGAACGATCAGCGACGGTCACGGCATAGGTTCGGCTATCCAGAGCATAGCCCTCCAGAGGGCGCTTGGTCTCGCGCACCCAATAGGAGCCGATGGGCATCTCGTCGATGCGTCCGTAGCCGTCGGCATCGCCGTTCAGGCTCGTACGGATTTCGCGGACGAGCTTTGTGCAGGCCGAGTCCGCGTACACGCCATAGACGGCGCCCGCCAAGGTATAGCCGGGGTGTCCCATCGTGACCTCGGGATAGCCCGACTGCTTGAGCAAGTCGATGGAGCCGCGCATGGGTTCATCGGCAAAGGATACTTGGCACACGACGCTCTCGTCGCTGGTTGCCTCCACGGTCGCCTTCTGGACGGCGCTGTTCAGGCGGAATCCGGGCGGGGCGAACAGTTCGCAGAAGTAATAGTCGCCGCCCTCGATGTCCTCGGCGACCGCACTTCTGCCATCCGCCCCGGTAACGAGGGTAAACGAAGCATTGGCCTGAGCCCAGGTGCGGGCCGCCTGCCAGCTTCCCCAGGCGCCCTTGGCAGCCGCTTCGGCGCTTGCACGAGTGGAGAAGGCGCCGAACACCGCGTTGGCGAGCGAGTAATTCCCGTTGGCGTTGGAGATGGCGGGGTTGGCGGAGGTTTTCACGACCTGGGCGCGCCCGGTGTTGATGGGCTCCACCAGCAGGTAGCCGACAACGTCCTGGAACTCCTTGTTGGTGGCAGCGGATCGAGCATCGATTTTGTAGTAGAACTTGTACCATCCGTTGTACGCGGATTGCGAGCCG
>URWQ01000248.1 GCA_900551635.1 uncultured Collinsella sp.
CGGAAGGAGGAGCGCCTATGCACTCGTTTTTAGGCTTGGGAGCCAATCATGTGCTGTTCGCCGCGCTGATCAGCTGGTTTGTGGCGCAGGCATTGAAGATTCCCATTTATCATCACGTGGAGCATGTGTGGGATTTTTCCCGCTTTCACGGTTCGGGCGGTATGCCCAGTTCTCATTCGGCCATGGTGACGGGCACGGCGGTCATGATCGGCGGCCTGTACGGCTTTGACAGCGGGCTGTTCGCCCTGAGCGTGGTGGTGGCCATGATCGTCATGTACGACGCGGCGGGCGTTCGCCGGGAGACTGGCACTCAGGCCACCGTCATCAACCAGATTTTGAAGGATATGCTGCTCAACGGTAAAAAGATTTCCGATGAGGAACTCAAGGAACTGGTAGGGCATACGCCGCTGGAGGTGGCCGGGGGAGCCTTGACAGGGCTTCTGGTCGCCGTGATTTACTTGCTGATTTTATTTGCTTAAAAGGCATTACACAGGAGGGAATACTATGGATCACTTTATGGAAGAAGTCGTGGTTAAGCACAATCGTACCTTTGATGACATCCTCTACGTGCTGTCCTGGATCATGCTGGTGATTTTCGGCCTGTTCGGGCTGCTGATGCTGCAGTCCCTGATGTATCAGTTCTGTGTGCCCGCGCTGATCGAGGCGCTCGATCGCCCCGAGGCTCAGACCCGCTGGGAGGCCCTCGATGCCCTGACGGCGCTCGCCACCACTTGCCCCGAGCAGCTGGGCGATGCCTTTGAGGGCGCCGAGACCGCGCTGTTCGACGAGATTTCCTCCACGCTGCGCTATGCCGCCTTCCGCCTGCTGTGCGTGTGGGGCGCCACGAGCGTCGAGCGTTCGCGCGAGGCTTGGCCCATCCTGGACGAGGCCATCCAGTGCTACCACGGCGACCTTGAGTATCGCGATATGCTCGGTTGCCTGTACGAGTTTGGCCAGGGCGAGATCGACGCCGAGGTCGCCGAGAAGCTTGCGCTGCGCCTTAAGTTCGACGCCGAGAACGGCAAGGGCAGCTATCTCAAGGCCCGTTCGAGCGAGATTTGCGAAATGCTTGTTAAACGTTTTGGCCTGGATCTCTCCAAAAAGAAGAAGCGTGCTAGCGTTAAAAAATCTGACGACGCCGAAGACGAGGAGTAACAGATTATGGCGCACGATGTAGTCCTGATTCCCGGTGACGGTATCGGTCCCGAGATTACGCAGGCCATGCGCCGCGTGGTCGAGGCCACCGGTGTCCAGATCAACTGGAACGTCCAGGAGGCAGGTGCCGGCGTCATGGACGAGTTTGGCACGCCGCTGCCCCAGCACGTGCTCGATGCGGTCGCCGAGACCAAGGTTGCCATCAAGGGCCCCATCACCACGCCGGTCGGCACGGGTTTCCGCAGCGTTAACGTGGCCCTGCGCAAGCACTTCGACCTGTACGCCTGCGTGCGCCCCTGCCTGTCGCAGCCGGGCGACGGCTCGCGCTTCCGCGACGTCGACCTGGTCATCGTGCGTGAGAACACCGAGGACCTCTACGCCGGGATCGAGTTCGATGAGGGCGCTGCCGAGGTCGAGGAGCTCTCACAGCTTGTCGAGCGCTCGGGTCAGAAGACCTTCGCCGCCGATTCCGCCATCTCAATTAAGCCCATCTCCATCGCCAAGAGCCGCCGCATTGTGGAGTACGCCTTTGAGTACGCCCGCCGCTGCGGCCGTAAAAAGGTGACGGCCGTGCACAAGGCCAACATTATGAAGGCGACCGATGGCCTGTTCCTGCGCGTTGCGCGCGAGGTGGCCGCCAACTATCCCGATATTGAGTTCAACGACAAGATCGTCGACGCCACCTGCATGGGCCTGGTCCAGAACCCCAACGACTTCGATGTCCTGGTGCTGCCCAACCTGTACGGCGATATCGTCAGCGACCTGTGCGCCGGCCTGGTAGGTGGCCTGGGTATGGCCCCCGGCTCCAACATCGGTGCCGACTGCGCCATCTTCGAGGCAACGCATGGCTCCGCGCCCGATATCGCTGGCCAGGATATCGCCAACCCCACGGCCGAGATTCTGTCTGCGGCTATGATGCTCGATCATCTGGGCGAGAACGATGCGGCCAATCGTATCCGCGCCGCCGTGTCCGCCACGCTCGACGAGGGTAAGCAGGTTACCGGCGACGTGCGTCGTGCCCAGACCGGCTCCGTCGAGGGCGCCGTGGGCACGCAGGCCTTTGCCGATGCCGTTATCGCGCACCTGGCCTAAGACATGCAGGCTGCAAACGCCTAAATAGTACTTAAGTGTTTGCGTATAACCTAAGAATCAATACGCCCGGCACTCTGTCGGGCGTATTCTATTGAAGACTATGTTTCCTAACAAGGAGTAACTGATATGGGTCTGATTCAAAAGAAGGACGAGAAGGACGAGATCGACGGCATCCAGATCATCGAGCGCGGCGAAGGCCCCGACGGTGACGAGGACGAGAAGATCGATCTGGTCGCCGGTACGTCTGCCGAGCACATTGCCGCCGGCACGACGG
>URWQ01000249.1 GCA_900551635.1 uncultured Collinsella sp.
CGCGCCGGAAATCCCCGGCGCGGCCCGCCTTTTTGACTCACGCAGCGCCCTTGTGAATCGAAGGTGAATGGTTTTCCCGTTACCTAGTACTGCTCGATGCCCATGTAGCGACGAACCTCGGGGCTGTGGTCGAAGACCTTGCCGCGGGCGGCGCGCAGCTCGCAGCTCATGTTGTAGAAGAATATCGGCTCCAGGTACGAACGCACGCTGGCGGGCACCTCGCCCACGCCGTACTCGAGTGCATCGAGCACCATAACCGTATCGGTGTGCGTGTTGAGGAACGCCAGCGCTCGCTTCTCCATGGGGCGGCACTCGCCCGATCCGAGCTGCACAAAGTAGAACACGCCGGGCTCGGTAGCCTCGAAAGGACCGTGGAAATACTCGCCGGAGTGGATGTAGCAGCAGTGCTGCCACTGCATCTCCATAAGCGAGCAAATCGCCATGGCGTAGGTCTGGCTAAAGTTGGGGCCGGAGCCCAGGATGTAGAAGAACTTGTGCTGCTGGCAGAGCTCGGCAAAACGGGCGCCCAGCTCGGCGTTGACCTTCTCGCGGGCGGCGGGCAGCAGCGCATCCATCTGCTTGAGACCCTCGTACATGTCAGCGAGTGCCTCGTAGCCTTCCTGCTGGTCGAGCAGCTCGGCGGCGATCAGAGCGCCGATACCCTGAGGCACCTCGGCCTGCGGCACGCCCTCGCCCCAGGGGTAGACCCAGGTGGTCCACTTGCCGTTATCGATCTTGGAGCCCTCGCAGTCGGTGAGAGCAACGACCTCGGCGCCAGCGGCCAGCGCCATCTCGCAACCGTCGACGACCTCCTGCGTGTTGCCACTGTGGCTGCAGGCAATAACGAGCGACTTCTCGCCAAGGCTCTTGGGGGCCATCAGGCAAAACTCGCGTGCCGTGTAGACCGTCGAGGTAAACGTGGTGGCCTCGCGCTTGAGCAGCTCGTTGGCCGGCATCAGGTCAATCATCGAACCGCCACAAGCAATCCAAAAGACATTCTCAATCTTACCCTTGCGCTCGATGATTTCCTGAACCAGATCATGTGCGTTCATCCTGATGTTCCTCCTTGTGGGGCGGCTTTGAGCGACGGCGGCTCGTACCTGCTATCGTCCTATGTTGTCCTATTTATAACACGTGTAACAAAGCCCGTGAAGTCATCTCGGCAAATTTGTTCTATATTGTTCTATCTATAGACGTTAGATGTCGAACACATAGCGCGAGCCCACGATCTTTTGGCGTCCGAGCAGCAAGGGCCGCCCGTCCCCATCGGTAAAGTACGCCTCCATATAGAAGAGCGGCTCGCCGACCGGCACCTCCAACAGCGGGGCCGCCTGAGCATCGGCGAGCGCGATCTCCACGGTGCAAGGGTCGGACTTGAGCGGTGCGCGGCCTGAATGCTCGGCAACGAGCGCAAAGATCGAGTTATCGGCGAGGTCCTTATCGGCAAGCGTCTGCAGATAGGAATGGTCGGCGAGCACAAAGGCGTTGTTCTCGAGCATGACGGGCACGCCGTCTGCCGTGCGCACGCGCTCGACAACGATGAGCTCGCAGCCGGGCTCTACGCCAAAGAACGCCGCGTCCTCGCGCGTCGCCGCAACCACCGTGCGCGATACCAGACGCGCTCCGGCCACCATGTCGTTGGCAGCGCAACCCTCGGAAAAGCTCTGAACGTCACCCTTCTGGACAATCTTGCGCTTGAGCTTGGGCGCGCACACGAACGTGCCCCTCCCCTGCTGGCGGTTGAGATACCCCGCGCGCGACAGCTCCTCGATGGCGCGGCGCACGGTGATGCGTCCCACGCCGTAGTACTTCGCGAGCTCCATCTCGGAAGGAATGCGCGAGCCGGATGCGTACACGCCACGCGCGATCTCGCCCTTTAGGTCGTCCATAACCTGCTGGTACAGCGGCACAGCGGACACCTCAGTGCGCTCGGTTTTATCATCGGATGCCATCGCTATGCTCCATTCCGTGCATGCTCGGACTCAAACTCTTCAATCGCCGCCATAAACTGCTCGCCAAAGGCGTCGGCCTTTTTCTCGCCGATGCCGTTGACCTGGATAAGCTCATCGCGCGTCTGTGGGCGTAGGCGGCACAGGCCGCGCAGGGCCTTGTCGGAAAAGACCATGTACGGCGCCATCTCCAGCTCCGTCGAGATCTCCTTGCGGAGGGCACGCAGGCGCTCGAACAGCTCGGCATCGTCGCCAACACGCGGGCGCTGATCCAGCTCGGCCTCCTCGCGCAGCAGATCGACGGCGCGGCGGGCGCGGGCCGAGGCCTTGCGCTTGGACGCACGACGCTTAACGGTAAAGGCGAACGCCTCATCCTCGACCTCGACGGCACGCGGACCCAGCCCCACGACCGGGTACTGCCCCTGCGAGGTGGCCAGATAACCGCGGCCGCACAGCTGGCCGATGATGTCCTTGATGCGCCCGACCGATTCGCTCGACAGCTCACCGTAGCCGCGGTCCTCGTCCAGATGCATCTG
>URWQ01000250.1 GCA_900551635.1 uncultured Collinsella sp.
TCGCGGACGACGGGGATGCCGCCGCCGCCGCAGGCGATGACGATGAACTCGTTGTCGAGCAGGTTGAGGATGGAGTCGGCCTCGACGATCTTCTTGGGATCGGGGGAAGCGACGACGCGACGCCAGCCGCGGCCGGAATCCTCGACGAAGACCTTTGAGGGATCCTCGGCCATGAACTCCTTGGCCTGCTCCTCGGTGTAGAAGGGGCCGATCGGCTTGGTCGGGTTCTTGAACGCGGGGTCGTCGGGGTCGCACTCGATCTGGGTGACGACGGTGGCGGCGTGCCAACGCTTATAGCGCTTGTGCATCTCGCGGCCGATGCCCTGCTGCAGGTGATAACCAATGTAGCCCTGGGACATGGCGCCGCACTCGGGCAGCGGCATCTCGGGGGTGCCGATGGCGTCGTGAGCGGCGGCGAAGGCGTTCTGGATCATGCCGACCTGCGGGCCATTGCCGTGGGTGATGATGATCTCGTTACCCTGCTCGATGAGGCCGAGGAGGGCGTGGGCGGTGTTGCTCACGGCCTCGATCTGCTCGACGGGGTTGTTGCCGAGGGCGTTGCCGCCAAGGGCGACGACAATACGATCGGGCTTGCCAAGAGGCTTAGACATTGCTGGAATCCTTTCTGTAAAAGGCCTACAACCCATTAATAACCCGCGTCCGTGCAATACGCGAGTTTATTAAGGTTTATATTCTCTTTATCGCTCATTTTATTCATTTTGGAAATAGTTGAACGGTGAACGGTCGCTTTTACCCGCCCAGCGTAAAGAAGCCCAGCTCAAGCATATCTACGCCATTTACGTGCAACTTTATTTTAATAGAGCAGGGATTAGACCAGATTATGCAAACTATATCTTTGCTAAACACAAAACGGACAGCGCACTATCTTACTCGCACTATACGAGATTCTATGCACTTCTAAGACGAGTATGCACCCCGACAAAAACAAGGGGCATTTCATCCATCAATAAGAATAACGGTCGCTCTGCGTCATACCGCAAACGCGTGATGGCGGTGCGCAGGGTCGGCATATGGCTAAGAAAAATGAAATTCGATATTGTGCTAACGTTTGCAGCATGATACTTTAGCGAAGAACAGTACGGGCTGGGGCGACAGACACCTGTCGTGAAGTTTGGGTTCGGCGACCCCGTAGCTGTCTTCTCCTTTATCCGCCAGCGAACCCCTTGAGCGACGGATTGAGGAGGTCCTTACTATGACAAAAATGCTCAAGATCACGCTGAATGGCGAGACGTTTCTCGCCGATATGCTCTGGGACAAGGCTCCCGAAGCATGCAAGCTGTTCGAATCGTCCTGTCCGGTCGAGTCACGTATCTTTTCGGCTAAGATCTGCGATGCCGAGGTAACCTATCCCGTTTCGGGTCCCATCGCCAACTACGAGCACATCGAGAACCCCGTCTTTCACGAGCCCGCCGGTGCGGTGAGCTGGTATGGCGGATGGTCGTCAATCTGCATCTTCTTTGACGTCTGTGAGCCGTTTGGCACCTGCAACATGTTCGCCCGCATCTGCGAAGCAGACCGTGAGCGTTTTGCCATTGCTTGCCGCAATGTCTGGGACAACCAGGGCATGTACATTAAAAACGAAATCGTCGAGATCGAAGCGGAGGCCTAAAGATGATGGATATCAACACCCTGCTCACGCTCGACCTTGCCGAGTACACCACTGCACTTGAGGCCCTCGCCGATCAAATGATGCTCGAGGAGCCCCGCGACATCGACTACATGCGCCGTCGCAAGCTCGACACCGGCCGCGAGTTCGCAGTCTGGAACTTCACCGTCGGCTACTGCATGAACGCGGCCGACGCCCTCTCCCTCCTGCGAGCCCAGGCAACCGAAAACGTCAACGGCGACACCGCCGACTTAGCAACCCTCAACAACAGCGCCACACGCCTATGCGACTGGTTCTCGGGCGCCTTCGACGTTACCGGCAAGATGGACGATACGACCGCCATCCTTGCTCGCAGCCGCGACCTCTACGCCCAGGTAGAGACTCACGATCAGTTTGCCGCTCTCACCCGCGCCACCGAGCGCTATCTGGTACAGCTGCAGTTTTGGGTCGATCGCCAGATTCCCTGGCCGGCCATCAGCGACCTGGTCCACGGCTACCGTCTGCGCACCGAAACCGGCGAGACAAGGTAAGCCAAGCAAGTAGCGCCAACAACGTCCCGCTGCGGAACCAAAATTAGTAATCAGAGGGCTGGAGACGCCAACAACAGCGTCCCCAGCCCTCTCCATAGTGCTGCGCGTTTCGCGCCATAGGCGCGAAAAAGCAAAGGGATAAGACTCCGCAACAACCGCGTCCCCCATCCATCCCCAAAGTGGCGCGAGGTTTCGCGGCAAAGCCGCGAAACAGCGAAGGGGACGGAATACCCGACCAACTACGTCCTTCATCCGCCCACACAATCCAAGGACGTAGTCGTAGCAGGATCTGAGGGCTGACCTTCGCGGACACTCCGCAGGAC
>URWQ01000251.1 GCA_900551635.1 uncultured Collinsella sp.
TCTCGGGCGCTCGCAAGAAGCCGCGCGCTGTCGATATGGTGCCCGAAGAGCCCGACGCGATGGCGCCGGACGAGGAATACCAGCTCACGCCGGCGGGTCGCCGCGAGCGTATCGGGCAGATTGTTCGCCTGGTCAAAAAGTACCGCGTGTGGGATAACCTCACGCCGGTTCGTTTGCGCCGCCTGCTCGAGGAACTCGGCCCCATGTTCGTCAAGATGGGGCAGATTTTGGCCAACCGGTCCGAGATTCTGCCGCAACGCTTTTGCGATGAGCTGCGCCGCTTGCGCTCCGACGTGGAGCCGGTGCCGTACGAGGTAGTGCTTCGCTGTCTGGAGGAAGAATACGGCCTGCGCCTGGGGGAGATGTTCGATGCGATCGACCCCAATCCGCTTGGTAGCGCATCGCTCGCGCAGGTGCACCGCGCTCGTCTGGTGACGGGCGAGGACGTGGCCGTCAAGGTGCAGCGCCCCGGTGCGCAGCAGGTTATGGCGCAGGACATCGATATCATCCGCTCGGTGGTGCGTATCGTTTCCAAGTTCGTCAACACCGATCAATTCGTTGACCTGCACGGCGTGGTCGAGGAGCTGTGGACCTCGTTTCGCGAGGAGACCAACTTTTTGGCCGAGGCCAAAAACCTCAACGACTTTTACGAGTTCCATAAGAGCGTTCATGGCGTGACGTGCCCTAAATCCTATCTGGACCTGTGCACCGAACACGTGGTGGTTATGGACTACGTCGACGGCATTTCGATCGCCGATCCTGAACGCTTAGTGGCCGAGGGCTATGACTTGGAAAAGATCGGTGCCGCGATTGTCGAGGACTACTCGACGCAGGTGCTCGACGACGGCTTTTTCCATGCCGACCCGCATGCGGGAAACATCATCCTCAAGGACGGTATTGTCTACTTTATCGACTTGGGTATGGTCGGACGTATGTCGAGCCATGACCGCGGTATCGTCAAAGACATGATTTTCGCCGTGGCCGAGGGTGACGTGCCCAAGCTCAAGGATTCGCTCATGCGCTTTGCCGTGACGCGCGGCGATTCGGCCGAGCTTGACCATTCGGCCTTTTTGTCCGACTTGGACTTTATTGTTGCCGACTTTGCCGGGCTCGACCTTAAAGACCTGGATATCGGCGAGTTTTTGACTTCGCTGTTAAACCTCGCGCGCAAAAATGACGTTGAGCTGCCGAGCGTGGTGACGATGTTCGCCCGCGGCATGGTGACGCTCGAGGGCCTGCTGACCGAGTACATGCCCGACGTCAACATGATCCAGATCATCCAGGCACACATCAAAAACGAGAAGAGCACCTACGCCCGCATGCGCGAGATGAGCCGCGACTTTGCAGCGAGCAGTTATCGCGCGGCGAAGGGCTCGCTCGAGGCGGCCGAGTATCTGGGCTTGGCTTCGCGTATGCTCACGCGCGGCCAGCTTAAGGTGAACACGCAGATCATGAGCAGCGATAAGGCGCTGCGACAGCTGGGTGGAATTATCGACCGCATGTCGATGGCAATTGTGATCGCCGGTCTGTTTATCGGTTCGTCGGTGGTGTACTACGCGCGTATCGAGCCGGTTGTGTTTGGTATCCCAGTCATTGGCTTTATGGGCTACGTGAGCGCGCTGGTGCTGGCGCTTATGCTGGGCCGCAATATCTGGCTCAACAGTCACGGCGGCAAGCACTAGAGGCTGCGGCCGTCACCGCATTTTCCTATCGCAAACAATAGCTTTTACCTTGGGCTTCGCCTGCGTGCGAGGCCTTTTTGCGTGATACCATTTTGACGGTAATAATCGATGGCCTAGATGGTGGTGCGGAGACGCACGAATGCGCGGTTATCCTGCGCATTTGGGAGAATCGGGGTGCAAGTCCCCGGCTGTACCAGTAACCGTAATTCCTCTTGGCTCGGGATGCTCGCGTCGCAGATCGGACGACGTGCCCGAGTCGTTAAGGTTAAGTCGGATCGCCTCCCGTCTTGCATGCGGCTGCGGCTTTTGCCGCCGGTGTGCATAGGGCTCTGGAGGGAAGGGGGTCCCCGATGGGGGAACTCGAGCGCAACATGCGCGATGACGTGGGGCAGTCTCAAGGCAACGCTCCAAGTACAGACAGTAGGAGACAAATGGATATGTTTGAGGACGAGCGCCAGCGCGTCTCGCATCGCCGTGGCGCAATTGCGCGCGGCGTAGCCAAGCGCGGCCTGGTGGCATTCCTGGCCTTCGCGATGGCCTTTGGTACCACACCGGCTCAGCTGTGGGCCGAGGGCACCGAGGGCATTGCCGAGGCTGTGGCTCGGGCTGCGACGCCGGGCGAGGACGCAGCGCTTGCGGGCGGTACCGCTGAGCAGAGCGGCGCCGAGGTTTCGGATTCCGAGGGCGCACCTGCAGCTAGTGCAGCCATAACAGAGGCAACAACTGGCGACGAAGGCTCGGCGACGGGGGAGAGCCCTGCCACGAGCGAGCAGTCTTCGACG
>URWQ01000252.1 GCA_900551635.1 uncultured Collinsella sp.
CGCGATCTGTTCCAGCAGGCGGCGAAGGTCGCCCCGGCTATCATCTTTATTGATGAGATCGACGCCATCGGCCGCACGCGAGACTCCAAATTCGGCGGCAACGACGAGCGTGAGCAGACGCTCAATCAGTTGCTGACCGAGATGGATGGCTTCGATAACCACAAGGGTATCGTTGTCCTCGCCGCCACCAACCGTCCCGACAGCCTCGATCCGGCCCTGCTGCGCCCCGGTCGTTTTGACCGCCGCATCCCCGTTGAGCTGCCCGATCTGACCGGCCGCAAGAACATCCTCGAGCTGCATGCCAAGAGCGTGAAGACGCAGCCGCCGATCGACCTGACCGCGATTGCCCGCGCCACGCCCGGTGCCTCGGGCGCTGACCTGGCCAATATCATCAACGAGGGCGCCCTGCGTGCCGTCCGTGAGGGCCGCAAGCGCGCTACGCAGGACGATTTTGAGGAGTCGGTGGAGGTCGTCATCGCCGGCCAGCAGCGTAAGTCCACGGTGCTGTCCGACCACGAGAAGCAGGTCGTTTCCTACCACGAGATCGGCCATGCTATCGTCGCTGCCCGCCAAAAGGGTTCCGCGCCGGTTACCAAGATCACCATCGTGCCGCGCACGAGCGGTGCTCTTGGCTATACCATGCAGGTCGAGGAGGACGAGCGCTTCCTGACGACACGCCAGGAGGTCTTGGACAAGCTCGCCGTCTACTGCGGCGGCCGTGCGGCCGAGGAACTCATCTTTGGCGAGATGACGACCGGTGCCGCCAACGATATCGAACAGGCCACCAAGCTTGCCCGTAACATGGTGACGCGCTTTGGTATGTCCGACGAGTTTGGCATGATGGCGCTCGGTACCGTGCAGAACGCGTATCTCAATCAGGACACGTCGCTCACCTGCGCCCCTGGTACGGCCGAGCGTGTGGACGCGATTGTCGCTAAGCTGATCGAGGACGCGCACAATCGCGCCCTGCAGATCCTCAAGGAAAACAAGTTCAAGCTCCATGAGCTGGCTCGTTATCTGTACAAGAAGGAGACCATCACGGGTGAGGAGTTCATGAACCTCCTCACGCGCGAGAATCCGCTGATGCCCAAGCAACAGTAACGCCGCGGTCGAGCCAGTAAACGCCGACGTCCCATTTGAGCAGCTTTCTCAAATGGGGCGTTTTGCTTGAGAGGGATGGAAATGAAGATCGTGGTGAGCGCCTGCTTGATGGGCGAGAGCTGCAAGTATAACGGGCTTGACAACTATCGTCGCGAGTTGGTCGAGGCCTGCGAGCGTACAGGGACTGAGGTCCTCTTGGTGTGCCCTGAGGTCTTTGGCGGCCTGCCCACGCCGCGCAGGCCGTCCGAGATTGTGAACGGCGAGGTCCGTACCTGCGAGGGTACCTCGGTCGATCGCGAGTTTCGCCTGGGCGCTCAAGGTGCGCTCGACATGTGCGAGCAGGCGGGCGGTCCGGAAGAGATCGCCGCGTGCATCCTGCAGGACCGCAGCCCCTCGTGTGGCGTAGGTCGCATCTACGACGGAACGTTCAGCGGTACGCTCACCGTGGGCAACGGTGTTTTCGTCGACCTGCTCCTGCGCCACGGCTACCGTGTGATCCCGGCAAGCGAGTTTGATCCCAGCATGCTGGAGCAATAAAAAACCACCACAAAGGTGCTGCTCCCTTGTGGTGGTTTTGGGCTAGGCCTAGAGCGTGTGGCCGTAGGCGTTGGCGGCCTTGATGGCGGCGGCGAACTTTTCGTCGGTGAAGGGCTCGGGCTTGCCCTGCTTCCACTCGTTGGTGGCGTGCGCGTACTCGCACAGGGCCGGGATATCGGACTCGGAAAGCCCGACCTGCTCAAGCGTCACGGGCAGGCCCATCTGCTTGTTAAAGGCCGCGTAGCGCTCAAGGTTCTCGGTATCGCCCGTATAGGCGAACAGCACGAGCACGCCCAGGCTCACGACTTCGCCGTGCAGGTAGGTGCCCTCGCGCGGAATGCTGCATGTGGCGTTGTAGAATGCGTGCGCCACGCTCGAGTTGTAGTAGTAATCGTTCTGGTTCGTCAGGTTCGAGACATAGCCCGTATTGACCACGATATCGAGTGCGATTTGCTTGACGGCCTCGCTCGACAGGTCCTGGCGCACGTCCTCAAGACCCTGGACGCCATAGGTAAACAGCGGCTCGGAGCAGGTGTGGGCAAGCGCCAGGCCAAGACCGGCGGTGTGCTCCAAATTACCGGCGCTCGTTGCGTACTCGACCTCGGGCTGCTTGGACAGGGCATCGCCCACGCCGGCCCAGAAGTACTCCGCCGGAGCCTCGGCGATAATCTTGGGGTTGATGAAGATGTGCGCCGGTCGGTTGGGGTACGAATAGCCCTCGAGCGAGCCGTTGTCGTTGTACACGACGGCAATGGCGGTCGCGGCGGAGCAGTTGGAACAGATCGTCGGGACAGTGAAGACGATCTTCTTGAGCTCGATGGCC
>URWQ01000253.1 GCA_900551635.1 uncultured Collinsella sp.
CGCCCGCCAGGGCATCGCCTGTGTGGAGGTACGCAGCGTTTCCAACCGGGTGGGGCCGCGCGCACCGCATGAAACGGATTTTCCGGGAGCCATGCGCCGTCTGGCGGATATCTGGCGCCCCGCACCATAAACCGAGATGTCGCTATGCTGCTTCTGAAAGCCCGTCTGGCACTGGAACTGCCCCCCATCAACAAGGCTCTTTCCCGGGCCGCCGAGGGCCTGCCCCATCCCGTGCGCCCCATCGCCCGCCACATCCTCAAAGGCAGCGCCCAACAGCAGCTGGCAAGCGGCGTGACCACGGTGCGCGGCGCGGGCGACCCACTGTTTGCCGACATCGCCGTTCGTAATGCCATCGACGCCGGCAAGTATCAAGGTCCTCGCCTGGTGGCGCCGGGAACGGGCGTCACGGTTCCGGGCGGCCATGGTGCGGGCTTGTTCGCCCAGGTGGCAAACAGTCCCGCCGAGGCAGCCGAACAGGTGCGCGACCTGTATGCGCGCGGTGCCGACGTCATTAAGCTGTTCGTAACGGGCGGCGTGTTCGACGCCACCGAGGTGGGCGAGCCGGGCGTGCTGCGCATGCCGGTCGAGGTTGCCGCGGCGGCGTGCAAGGCTGCGCACGAGGTGAGCCTGCCGGTTATGGCCCATGTCGAGAGTACCGAGGGCGTGAAGGCCGCGCTTGAGGCCGGCGTCGATACGATCGAGCACGGCGCTCCGCTGACGCCTGAGATCCTGGAACTGTACCGCGGCGCCGCG
Organism: uncultured Collinsella sp.; assembly: GCA_900551635.1. Classification (GTDB taxonomy): domain Bacteria; phylum Actinomycetota; class Coriobacteriia; order Coriobacteriales; family Coriobacteriaceae; genus Collinsella. The sequence continues at coordinate 754 of URWQ01000253.1, forward strand.
GAAACACAGCTCGAGGGACGCGCGCCGAGCGTGACCTGCACAATCAGCCCCGCACTGCCGTTTGTACTGCTCGATCCGGAGAAGACCCATTCGACCGACACGCAAAAGAAGAACGGCGACATCGTGTGCTCGGGCATTATCGAGAGCGCTCGTGCCGCACTGGATGCCGGCGTTAAGGTGGGCCTGGGCACGGACTCGAGCTGCCCGTTCGTGACGCAGTACGACATGTGGCGTGAGGTGGCCTATTTTGCCAAGTATGTCGACGTGAGCAACGCCTTCGCACTGCATACGGCTACGCAGGTCAATGCCGAGCTGCTGGGGCTGGGCGGCGAGACCGGCACGATCGAGTGCGGCAAGGCCGCCGATATCTTGGTGACGCGCAAGAACCCGCTCGATGACCTGTGCGCACTGCGTGAGCCGACGCACGTGATGTGCCATGGTGATCTGGTGCGCAAACTCAAGGTGAAGCGTATTCCCGAGGTGGACGCCGAGCTCGACGCGATTATGGCCATGCCTGCCGAAGCGCTTGCCGAGGAGCTTGCCCGCGATGGCGTGGCATAGGTGTGACAAAGGGACGGTCCCATTGTCACATTCAAAAAAGCCGAGGGCTCAACACGAGGCCTCGGCTTTTTTCGAACAAATACTTAAGACTGGGACAAACAAACCTGATTAATTGTCCCGCGTGCAGGCGCTAGGAGCGGGTTTCCATCTTGGCGTGGCATTTGGGGCAGGTGACGCGGATTTTGCCCTTGCCCTTGGGGACGGACAGCATCTGGCCGCAGTTGGGGCACTTGAGGTACGCCGTGGTCTTGCGGCCCTTCCACATCTTCTTGGCCGTTCGCTTGGCGCGCTCAAAGTCTTCCTTGCTGGTGCCGGCTGCGCGTGAGGTGCTGGCCGCTGCAGCACCGCCGCCCAAGCTGGCGACGAACTTGCCCAAGCCGGGAACATTGGCAGTCGCGGCGACAAAGGCCTCGTTCTCCTTACGACGTGCGTCGATATTTTTGGATAGGCCGCGCAGCACGCCAATCACGATTACGGCGATGGCAATCCAGCTGAGCCACTGGATGCGGGCTATCGATCCGACCATCGCGATGACGATGCCGGCAAAACCCATCACGATGGTGAGTTCATCGGCACCATTGCGACCCTTCATAAAGTCATTCATGCAAATTGCCTTTCGTTCGATATGCTGCACGCCTTTATACCCGATTTAGAGCAAGGGGGACAGGTCAATCTGCACCAATGTGGTGCAAACGTACCTGTCCCCGATACACCAAGATGGCGCAAAGCAGTCTGTCCCCAATGTCCCCAATTACTTGGAGAGCTTGTCGACGACGCGTTCGATCTCAGCGAGCTTGGCGGCTTTGAGGTCTTCGTCGCCCGATTCGATTGCCGAAGTCACGCAGCCCTCAATGTGAGCTTTGAGCACATCGGCGTTGATGCGCGCGATGAGTGCCTGCGTTGCCATGAGCTGCGTGGAAATATCGACGCAGTAGCGGTCCTCATCGACCATCCGCAAGATGCCGTCGATCTGGCCGCGTGCCGTCTTGAGCATGCGGGTCACCGATTTGTGGTCTGCCATCATGGCGGGTCCTCGTTTCTGGTCGATCTTCCGGATGCCCCCCCCTGTCAGTTGCGGTGAAATCCGGACTGTTTAAGGGCCTAGGGCGGCTCAACAGTCCGTATTTCACCGCAACTGACAGGGGG
>URWQ01000254.1 GCA_900551635.1 uncultured Collinsella sp.
CGGCTTCCGGCTGTGCCCGCGTCCGCGCGGCGGAGCTGGTGGCCGCGGAACTGGAGACCGTGTGCGCACGGTAAGTTCACGATAACATCTTCTTCCGGATAGAGAGAGACATATGGACAGCAAGATTCGGCAGATTCACATGGTGGGCATCGGCGGCGCCGGCATGAGCGGCATCGCCCTCGTTCTGCACGAGCGCGGTTATGCCGTTACCGGCTCCGACCTTAAGACGTCACGTTATATCCGCCAGCTTACCCGCGCTGGTGTGAAGGTGCATGTGGGCCATGAGGCCGCCACGATCGACGAGGTCAAGCCCGACGTGGTTGTTGTCTCCACCGCTATTCCGGAGTCCAACCCTGAACTCGTGCGCGCTCGCGAGCTTGGTATTCCCGTGTGGCCCCGTGCCAAGATGCTCTCTGCTTTGGGCCACGGCTACACCACCGTCGCTGTTGCCGGTACGCATGGCAAGACCACCACGTCTTCGATGTGCGCCACCATGCTCGACCGTATGGGTCTGGATCCGAGCTTCCTGATCGGTGGCATCGTCGAGGGCTATGACACGAACGGCAAGAACGGCTCGGGCGACTACTTTGTCGCCGAGGCCGACGAGTCCGACAGTTCCTTCCTGTTCCTGAACCCCAACGTGGTCATTGTGACCAACGTCGAGGCCGACCACCTCGATCACTACTCGGGTATCGAGGAGATCGAGGCGACTTTCGCCAAATTCATGAGCCTGGTGGGCGAGGACGGCACCGTCATCGTCTGCGGTGAGGACCCGCATCTGGTCGAGCTCGCCAAGTCGACGGGCCGTCACGTGCTTTCCTACGGCTTTGCCGAGAGCAACGACATCGTCTGCATGCACCCGGATGTCAAGGGCATCCAGAGCGACTTTATCGTTCGCTTTGAGGACGGCACTGAGCACGCTGTGGAGATCAAGAGTAATCCCGGTCGCCACAACATGCTCAACGCCACGGCGGTGCTCACCGTCGCCCATGTCCTGGGCCTTGACATCGACGCCGCCGCCAAGGCGCTTTCGAGCTTTGAGGGCGTCCGTCGTCGCTTTACCCACGTGGGCGATATCGATGGCATCACCGTGGTCGATGATTACGCCCATCACCCCACGGAGATCGCCGCCACCATCAAGGCGGCCAAGGCCCTGGATTTCAACCGTGTGCACGTGCTGTTCCAGCCGCACCGCTATTCGCGCCTGCAGGCCCTGTGCGACGACTTTGCCGATGCATTTGCCAATGCCGATAAACTGCTGCTGATTGATGTGTTCTCGGCTGGCGAGATGCCCATTCCGGGTGTTACCTCTAAGATGCTCGCCGATACCGTGCGCGCCAAGCATCCTGGCAAGGAGGTCGTGTACTGCTCCAGCCGTCTTGAGCTCAATCAGGAGCTCGAGCAGATGGTGGGCGAGGGCGACTTGCTGCTCACCATGGGTGCCGGTGACGTTACGACCGTCGGCCCCGAGTTTATCGAGTATTTGACTGCCAAGAAAGACGCTTAAGTCTAATGGGTCTGTTTAACGCCGTCATGGCGCTCTCGGGCATGATCGACACGGATGTGATCGAGGACGAGCGCCTTGCGCGTCATACGAGCTATCGTATCGGCGGCAAGGCCGACCTCTTTGTGACGTGCCATAGCTATCATGCCCTCCGCCGCGCCGTGGCGGTGCTCGATCGCGAGCAGGTGCCGTGGGTCATCATCGGCAAGGGCTCCAATCTGCTGGTTGCCGATGGCGGTTATCGCGGTGCCGTCATTTCGCTCGGACGTGAGTTTCAGCGCACGGTTGTTGCCGATGACGGTTGTACGCTGACGGTCGGTGCGGGCGTGATGTTTGCGCGTCTGGTCAACGATGCCCTGTCGCGTAGCCTCTCGGGCCTTGAGTTTGCCGTTGGCATCCCTGGCTCGGTCGGCGGCGCGATATCTATGAATGCCGGCACACGGACCGAGTGGATTGGCTCGCTGGTTGAGGATGTCGTAACGTTTGACCCGGCATCCGGTATCAAACATTATGCGGGGTCTGAGATCACTTGGGGCTACCGCGAATGTAGCCTTCCCCGCAATGAGATCATCCTCGAGTGCGTGCTCAAGCTTAAACCGGCGCCCAAGGTCGACATTCGCGAGCGCATGGAGCGGTACCTGACGAGGCGCAAGCGTACGCAGCCCATGGGTCGCGCCACCCGCGGGTCGGTCTTTCGCAACCCGCCCGATGCGAGTGTGGGCAAGCTTATCGAGGATTGTGGATTAAAGGGTTTTTCGATTGGCGGTGCGGAAGTTTCGCCCGTTCACGCTAATTTTATCGTTAATAACGGAACTGCCTCGGCCGATGACGTTGCCGCGGTTATCAGACATGTGCACGGAAAGGTGAGGGAGGCGTATGGCATCGAGCTCAGACCGGAAGTTAAATTCCTCGGCTTCTAGAGCATCGAAACCCACCTTCCGCCGCGCCGGAGG
>URWQ01000255.1 GCA_900551635.1 uncultured Collinsella sp.
GGCTGGAACCCGCCTCTCCGGAGCTGAAGAGCCTGGAGGAGAAGCTGGCTGCCTTGCGCAAGGAGAAGGCCGATGTCATCGCCGCCCAGGACTACGAAAAGGCCGCCCAGCTTCGGGACATCGAGCAGAACTATGTCCAGCAGGTGGAAATCGAGCGGGACAACTGGCGCAAGAATCTGGCCGTGAATCGCGGCACTGTGGGTGAAGAGGACATCGCTAAGGTGGTGGCCGGGTGGACCGGCATTCCCGTCACCCGTCTCACCGAGGACGAGAGCCAGCGTATGCTGAAGCTGGAGGAGACTCTGCATCAGCGTGTGGTGGGCCAGGATGAGGCCGTCACCGCTGTGGCCAAGGCCATCCGCCGGGGCCGTGTGGGGCTGAAGGACCCCAAGCGTCCCATTGGCTCCTTCCTGTTCCTGGGCCCCACCGGCGTGGGCAAGACCGAGCTCGCCAAGGCGCTGGCCGAGTGCCTGTTCGATGACGAGCGTGCGCTCGTGCGTATCGACATGTCCGAGTACATGGAGAAGTTCAGCGTCCAGCGTCTGATCGGTGCGCCCCCGGGATACGTGGGCTACGACGAGGGCGGCCAGCTCACCGAGGCCGTGCGCCGTCGTCCGTACTCCGTGATCTTGCTCGACGAGATGGAGAAGGCTCATCCGGATGTCTTTAACGTGCTGCTGCAGGTGCTCGACGACGGCCGCCTGACCGATGGCCAGGGTCGCCAGGTGTCCTTCAAGAATACGATCATCATCATGACGTCTAACGTGGGCTCCAAGGCTATCGCTGAGCTTTCCGGCAAGGACGAGGAGGAGATGCGCCATCAGGTCGACGCGGCCATGGCTCAGACCTTCCGCCCCGAGTTTCTCAACCGTATCGACGATATCGTGGTGTTCCATCCGCTCGGCATGGCGCAGATCGAGAAGATCGTCGACATCCAGCTCGCCGACGTCCGCGCGCGTCTGGCCAAGGAGCGCATGACGCTTGCCATCACCCCGGCGGCCAAGCAGATGCTCGCCGTGGGCGGCTTGGACCCGGTCTTTGGCGCCCGTCCGCTCAAGCGTCTGGTCCAGCGCGAGGTCGTGGATGCCATCGCCGCCGCTATCATCGACGGCACGGTGCGCGAGGGCGATCAGGTGACGGTCGATGTCGACAAGGACGGCGGCTTTACCGTCGTGTGCGACAATACGCCGGCGGCCACCTACGAGGTCCCCGACGCCGAGTAGATTTTGGGCCATGCCTTAAAATCTGCCTTTTGAGCCGAACGCCAAGGGCGGCGGATCCGATTGGGTCCGCCGCCCTTTTTCGTGCGACAATCGATGGTGTTGAACGTGAGCACATGGCAAGGAGCTATGCAGATGAAAGACGAGAACAAGACGAACGCACCGGTGGCTGAGGCGGCGCCCGCCGCACCGAAGACTCCGCCTAAACCGGCACCCAAGCCGCGCGACCCCTACATCCGTGCCGAGAACGAGGACGATGACGGCTACGATCCCTACAGCGATCGCCGCCCCGAGCGCGAGCCAATGTTCGAAGCCGATCCGTGGCGCTGAGTGCCACCCAAAAGGCCACCAATAAGTTGCGGTGAAATAGGGATTGTTTTGCGGTTTGACCAGCAAAAACAGTCCCTATTTCACCGCAACTGCGTTAGGGATGGGGTGTTGGGCGGCTGTCTTCGGGCCAGCTAGTCCTGGGCTTTGATGCTCGGCAGGAGAATCTGGGCGAGGTAGTCGGTCTCGAGTTTGGTCGCGGCGTGGGCCTTGCCGTCTTTACCGACCAGGTCGTTTTTGATCTGGCTGTATGTGTAGCGGTTGCCGGTCGTGAGCTCGACAAGCTCAATCGCCGTATCCATGGGGTAGGTCGACACGGGGTTCTGCGTGTGCCCATTAACGGTTTGCGGAATCACGTACGGATAGACAGGGCCGCTGGCGTAGACGGTGTAGCCGTTGCCTAGGCTGACCGTGCCCAAAACCGTATCGCCGTCGTCGGGCGTAAAAGTCTCGCCATCGCGCACCGCGACGAGCGTCACGAGCGGTGTGTTGGTGTCGCCGTCCAGATAAATGCACAGCGTGTTGCCGTTCTGCCAGGTTGCGACCTTGCCATACCACTCAACCGGAATATCGAGCTGATACAGGTTCGTCGCCTTGTGCCGAGCGTCGGCATCGCGGGCGGACTGAGCCTCGCTTGCGCTTACGGCGTTGGCGGCGGCATCGCGGCGCGTAATTGCCGCCTGCTGGAGTATCTTTGCCGCGGCGGCAGAGCTCGCGCCGCCTTCTTCGGCGTACTTGGCGGCGGCATCGATCTGGTCGTCGGTCACCGTGTCGGCTGAGGGCACCTTAAGCTTAAAGGTGGCTTGAGCGCGCAGATCCTGCCCGTCATTCTTGACCGTAACCTGGGCCTTGGTGGTCGGGACGGTGTAGATGGTGCCGTCGGCCGCG
>URWQ01000256.1 GCA_900551635.1 uncultured Collinsella sp.
CGAGACGGGCGCCGGCAAGTCCACGCTTGCCGCCTGCCTGTCGGGCGCCGTGCCCCACCACTACACCGGCACGTTCTTTGGGTCCGTCATGGTCGACGGCCACGACACCTGCGAAGTCTCGCTCACCGACGTGTCGCAAATCGTCGGCAGTGTGCTACAGGATATCGACACGCAGATGGTCGCTTCGATCGTCGAGGACGAGATGCTCTTTGGCCTCGAGAACTTTGGCGTTCCCCACGACCAGATCGAGCAGCGCGTGAGCGAAACGCTCGAGACCGTCGGCATCAGCGACCTGCGCGACCGCGAGATCGCCACGCTCTCGGGCGGACAGAAGCAAAAGGTAGCCATCGCCGCCATCCTCGCCATGCGCCCGCGCGTCTTGGTTCTAGACGAGCCCACCGCGGCACTCGACCCCGCCAGCTCCACATTGGTCTTCGAGACGCTGCGTGAGGCAAACCGCGTACTTGGAATCACCATCGTCGTCGTTGAGCAAAAGGTCGCTCTGCTCTCGGAGTACTGCAACCGCGTGTTCGTGCTCAACCATGGCGAAATTGCGCTGCAGGGCGAGCCACACGAGGTCTTCGCGCATACCGACGAGCTCCGTGCCATCGGCGTCGACTGCCCTCGCGTCACGCGTATCTTCAATAGCCTCGAGGCCGATGGCCTGGTAAGAGGTACCCCCTTCTTGAATGTCGATGAGGCTGAGCGCCTGATTTCGGGCATCGTCGACCCCGCACACGCGGCTATCGAAGCCCAGGCGCCCACCGGTTCCCCGCATGCACCGTCGTTGCGTCCTCATGCCAAGGACGCCGAACCCGTACTCACCTTCGACCATGTTGAGTTTGCCTATCCCAATGGCGGCGCCGCCGTACACGACCTTAGCCTGACGCTCTATCCTGGCGAGCTCGTGGGCATCGTCGGCCAGAACGGTGCCGGCAAGACCACGCTCACCAAGCTGCTCACGGGCCTGCTTAAGCCCGCCTCGGGCAGCGTGCGCGTTACGGGCCTGGATACTGCCGCGGTCCCCACGAGCCGTATCGCCCGCGAGGTCGCAACGCTCTTCCAAAACCCCGACCGCCAGATCTGCAAGGATACCGTGCTCGACGAGGTCGCCTTTGGCCTGGAGCTTGCCGGCATCGACCGTGCCGAGGCGCTGCGTCGTGCTCAACTCGTCATCGACCGCTTTGGCCTGCCGGCCGACGAGGCGCCTTTCTCGCTCTCGCGCGGTCAGCGCCAGATGGTGGCACTCGCCTCCGTCGTGGTCGTAGAGCCCAAAATCGTGGTGCTCGACGAGCCCACGAGCGGCCTTGATTACCGCGAGTGCATGACCGTCATGGAAACAGTGCGCACCATGGCCGAGCGCGGCTGCGCCGTAATCATGGTCTGCCACGATATGGAAGTCGTCTCGGATTTTGCCGAGCGCATTGTGGTAATGGCCGACGGTCGCATCCTCGACCGCGGTCGCACGCACGAGCTATTCTCGAACATCGATCTCATGCGGCGTGCCTACGTGGAGCCTCCCCAGGTTATTGAACTCTCGCGCCGTCTGGCATCTTCCGTCTCGCCCGCTTTTGCGCAGGTGAGCGAGGTCACCGATGTCGTTCGAATTACCAAGGAGATGGTCCACCGTGGTTAACGTCATCGACTACATGCCGGGCGATACGCTGCTGCATCGCCTGAATCCCGTCGTCAAACTGGGCCTCGCCGCCGCCATCATCGTCGGCATCTTCTTGTCCGACACCTACGTGGCGCTGCTGGGCTTTTTGGCACTCACCCTTGCACTGGGTGCCTATGCCGGCGTCGTCGACCGTCTGTTCTCGCTGCTCAAGTTGCTGATTCCGCTCGCGCTTATCATGCTGGTGCTCCAGCTGGCCTTTATGCGCGATGGCAACGTGGTGTGGGGCTTTATCACCGACACGGGCCTCATCACAGGATCGAAGGCCTGCCTGCGCCTGCTGGGTGTGGCGTTACCACTCATCCTCATGCTCATGGTGACCAAGCTCAACGACCTTGCCAACGCCTGCGTCGAGGTGCTGCACGTGCCGTATCGCTATGCCTTCACCTTTACCACGGCGTTGCGCTTTGTGCCGGTGTTTGGTCAGGAGATGAACGCCATCATGGAGGCGCAGACCGCACGCGGCGTCGAGTACGACACCAAGAACCCCATCAAGAAGCTTAAGCTCATGCTGCCACTGTGCGTGCCGCTGCTCATCTCGAGCGTGGGCAAGACCGATGCCACAGCCTTGGCGGCAGAACAGCGCGGCTTCTACCTGCGTACGCGCGCCAGCTCGTACAAGCGCTACCCCATCAAAGGCCTGGACATCGCCGTGCTCATCGTCAGCATCGCCCTCATCGCCATCGGCTTCCTGTTCTAGTTCACCACTGACAGCAACCGCCCAACGCAAAAGGCCTCGGCTCGCACCAAACG
>URWQ01000257.1 GCA_900551635.1 uncultured Collinsella sp.
CAGCAGATCGTCTGGGGCACCGCCGCACTGCTGATGATCTGCGTGCTGCTGTTTAACGTAGTCGCCCGTATCGTGGGCAAACAACTGGCAAGGAAGATGACGGCCGAATGAGCGAGATGAAAGCAACGCCCGCAACCGAAGCGGTATCGTTCGAGACCCAGGACTTCCTGTCGAGCGTGGGGGAGAGCGAGAAGCGCGTGCGCGCGAGCGGTAAGGCTGTGAGCGACGAGGTCGTGCTCTCCACCAAGGAGGTCAACGTGTACTATGGCGACCACCATGCCCTGCACAATACGTCGCTCGACTTTCACAAGGGCGAGATCACAGCGCTCATCGGGCCTTCGGGCTGCGGTAAGTCGACTTTTTTGCGCAGCCTCAACCTTATGAATCGCGAGATTCGCGGCTGCCGCGTGGAGGGCGAGATCAACTACCGCGGGCGCAACGTGAACACCAAGACCGAAAACACGTACGAGCTGCGTCGTTCCATTGGCATGGTGTTCCAGCAGCCCAACCCTTTCCGCAAGTCCATTCGCGACAACATTACGTTTGCGCCCAGGCGTCACGGCATTACCGACCGCGACGAGCTTGATCGTATGGTCGAGGAAAGTCTGCGTGGTGCGGCGCTGTGGGACGAGGTCAAGGACAAGCTCGACAAGAGCGCCTACGCGCTTTCGGGCGGCCAGCAGCAGCGTCTGTGCATCGCGCGCACGCTGGCGCTCAATCCCGACGTGATCCTGTTTGACGAGCCCTGCTCGGCGCTCGACCCCATCTCGACGCTGGCGATCGAGGACCTCATGTCATCGATTGTTGCCGACCGCGCCATCGTCATCGTGACGCACAACATGGAGCAGGCGTCGCGCGTGTCCAACCGCACGGCGTTCTTCTACATGGGCGATATGGTCGAGTACGACGAGACCGACGAGATTTTCCAACGGCCCAAGGACAAGCGGCTGAATGATTACCTCACCGGCATGTTCTCCTAGTCCGGGACATGCTTGAGGCCCGCGGCGGCCACGGTTGCCGCGGGACTGATTGGAGAGGCGGGTCATCTCTTTTGCGAGATGGCCCGCCTTTTGCTCTGCGACCGAAATGACCACCGCAAAGGGGACAGGCACCTTCGTGGTGGTTTGGGGTGGGGCTCGCTGCTATCATGGACAACGTTGAATTTCTACGAAGGAGCAGGGCATATGGCGATTCTTTTGGGATGCGATTCCGTTAGCCTAGAGTTTCCCACCAAGCATATTTTCGATAGCGTGACGCTCGGCGTGGGCGAGGGCGACCGCATTGGTATTGTCGGTAAAAACGGCGACGGCAAGTCGACGCTGCTGAGCGTTCTCGCTGGCACGCTGGAGCCCGACGACGGCCGCGTGACGCACCGCCGCGACACCACGATCGGATTGCTCGGCCAAAAGGACAACCTGGTCGATACCGACACCGTGCATCATGCCGTCGTCGGCGACACGCCCGAGTACGAGTGGGCATCGAGCCCGCGTACACGCCAGATCCTGGCCGGCCTTATTAGCGATGTGCCCTGGGAGGGCACGGTGGGCGAGCTTTCGGGCGGCCAGCGCCGCCGCGTGGACCTCGCGCGCCTGCTGATCGGCGACTACGACGTGCTCATGCTCGACGAGCCTACCAACCACCTGGACATGCGTACCATCAACTGGCTCGCGCGTCACTTAAAGGCCCGCTGGCAGCGCGGTCAGGGCGCCATGCTCGTGGTCACGCACGATCGCTGGTTCTTGGACGAGGTCTGCACCAGTATGTGGGAGGTCCACGACGGCCAGGTCGATCCTTTCGAGGGCGGTTACTCCGCATATATCCTGCAGCGCGTGGAGCGCGACCGTATGGCCGCGGTTACCGAGGAGCGCCGCCGCAACATGGCGCGCAAGGAGCTCGCGTGGCTGAGCCGCGGTGCCCAGGCGCGCTCCACCAAGCCCAAGTTTCGCGTGGACGCCGCTCGCGAGCTCATCGCCGACGTACCGCCTGTACGCGACGAGCTGGAGCTCAAGCGCCTGGCGGTGAGCCGCCTGGGCAAGCAGGTTATCGACGTGGTCGACGTGGACGCCGGCTATGCGGATACCGATGGCGCGCCCAAGCAGGTACTTTCCGACGTGACCTGGCTCATCGGAGCGGGCGACCGCTATGGACTTTTGGGCGAGAACGGCGCTGGCAAGTCGACGCTGCTCGACGTGATTCAGGGCAAGATTGAGCCCAAGCGCGGCCGCGTGAAGATTGGCCAGACGGTGCGCTTTGGTGTGCTGTCGCAGCAGCTCGAGGAGCTCGAGCCCTACATGGGCGACACGATCCGCGAGGTTCTCGGCAACTATAAGAAGTACTACGTCATCGACGGCAAGGAGACTTCGCCCGAGAAGCTCTGCGAGCGCCTGGGCTTTACGACCCAGCAGCTCTGGAGCCGCAT
>URWQ01000258.1 GCA_900551635.1 uncultured Collinsella sp.
AGCCAATAGCGGATGCCGCCCAGGAGGCAGCTTTAGATGAGTAATTCCGCCGACCTCGCATCGTGCGAGTCTGCAGATATTCAGCGACGCATCCTCGAGCTCATCGAGGGTGCGTCCTTCATTGCGATTTCGGGACATACTTCTCCCGATGGCGATGCCTTGGGCTCCGTATTGGGTCTGGGCCTTTCGCTCATGAAGTTTTTCCCCAACAAGGACATTGCGCTTCTGCTGGCAGACGATGACCCGGTTCCGCGCATTTACCGCTTTATGGAAGGCTCCGACCGTCTGGTGCCGGCATCTGCGTACGCCGGCAATCCTGACCTGTTCATCTCGGTGGACGTGCCGGTCGTCGAGCGCCTGAACAACTCCGCCGAGGTGCTGCGTCGATCGGCGCATGTGGTGTGCTTCGATCACCATCCGGCGCGCGAGGAATTTGCCGAGCTGAGCCTGAGGTGCGTCGGCGCCGCGGCCTGCGCCATGATCATCGACCGCTTTTTGGACAATTGCGGCATTGTGGCTCGCAACGGTGTCGCGACCTGCCTGCTGTGCGGCCTGGTGACCGATACCGGTCGTTTTCAGTACCAAAACGCCGATGCTGCTGCGTTCCATGCCGCCTCGCGCCTGGTCGCGCACGGTGCCGATCCGGCGCGCGTCGCGCTCGAGGTCTACCAGAGCATGCGCGTAGAGTTCTTGCATCTCAAGTCCATCGTTATGGGTCGTATCAAGACCGTGGCGCACGGTCGCGTGGCATATAGTTATGCGTACCAGAGCGACCTCGAGGCCTGCGGCGTCACTTCGGATGAGTGCGACGGTCTGGTCGATGTGGTGCGTTCGGTGATGGGCGTTGAGGTCTGCCTGTTCCTAAAGGGCATCGAGGGCGATACCAAGGTGCGCGGCAACCTGCGCTCCAAGGGTGACCTCGATGTGTCCGAGATTGCTGCCAACTTTGGCGGTGGCGGGCATCATGCCGCCGCCGGCTTTTCCAACAACGGAACGATTCGCGAGACGCTCGCCGTGGCACTTCCCATGCTGGCCGAGCTGGTGGGGGAGGATCCCGCTTCGGTGACCGTCGAGCTCTAACTTTTTGGATGGTACATGGCTCGTCGTACGCCTTCTCAATTGAATATGCTGCTCGCCGTCGATAAGCCGGTGGGCTGCACGTCCCACGACGTGGTATCGCAGTGCCGGCGCGCCCTCCATGAGCGACGCGTCGGCCATGCCGGTACGCTCGACCCCATGGCCTCGGGTGTCATGGTGGTGGGCGTGGGCCAGGCGACCCGTCTGCTGGGCATGCTAACCCTCGATACCAAAAGTTATGTTGCCGACATTTCGTTTGGTGTCGAGACCAATACCGATGACGCGGAGGGCGAGGCCGTCCGCACGGTGCCCGTTGCCCCCGAGCTGCGCGATCTCGCTTACGCCCGTGAGCAGCTGGCCGCTATGCTTGGCCCGCAGATGCAGGTGCCGCCAGCGTTTTCGGCCATCTCGGTTAATGGCGTTCGCGCCTATAAGAGTGCTCGCGAGGGCAATGCGGTTGAGTTGCCCCCGCGCCCCGTCGAGGTCTATGCCGCCGACCTGATCGCCGTGGGCGGCGAGGGCGATACGTGCGTCTGGACCGTGGCGTTTTCGGTAAGCAAAGGCACCTACATTCGCGCGCTCGCTCGCGATCTGGGTCGTGCCTGCGATAGCGCTGCGCATATTTCCGCGCTGCGCCGTACGGCCTCCGGCGTGGTTTCCATTGGCGCCTGTCATGCGGTAGAGGAGCTCTCTGCCGAGACCGCTGCCGGTTTCGCTCTGGATCCCATCGCCGCCCTAGGTGCCACGCGTGTCGATTTGCCGGGTAATCTTGCAGACGACCTGCTTTGTGGCCGCCGCATTCCCGTTGAACGCGCGCTTGCGGACTTCGATACGGCGAAGGCGCCGTTCGCGCTCGTGCTCGATGGGGGATTGAAGGCGCTTGCTCGTATCGAGGGCGGCCGCTTTGTGATGGAGCACGTCTTTCCGCAGGCGATCGGCGGTGTTCGATGATGCTGGCGCCCCACGAGCTCGCGCGTATCTTTTTCGCGGGTGAGTTGGATGAGGCCCGTATCGTTTCTGCCGATGCTTTTGATGGGTGCGAGTTCTTGGGTTCCGCGTCGATCGCTATTGGCGTGTTTGATGGCGTGCATCGTGGGCACCAAGAGCTGATCGAAGCGGTTATTCGCGATGCACATGATCACGGCAGCAAAGCGGTCGTGGTCACCTTCGATCCTGATCCGGACGTCGTGGTGAGTCCGTTGCCCGCCCAAAAATTGATGAAGACGGCCGACCGCCTGCACGCTCTGGCTCAAACCAGGGTCGATGCGGTGGTGGCCGTTCCCTTTACGCCTGCCGTGGCGGCACTCGACCATGTCGGGGTTCTGGCGCAGCATGTAC
>URWQ01000259.1 GCA_900551635.1 uncultured Collinsella sp.
CATCGCCGACCCGGTGATTCTGGACATCTCTGGCGGCGTGGTGACCAACGCGGTGCCCGGCGAGGCCTGGGCCGTCGTGCGCGCCGATGCCGCCGCGCTGCCCGCGGCCGAGCGCATTACCGTGGAAGACGCCGGCGACGGCACGGCGCGCATCGATGCTACGGGTGTGAATGCCCATGCCGCCTGGCCCGAGCGTGGCATCTCCGCCATCATGCTGTTGGCGAACTACCTGCTGGAGAACGGCCTGTGCAACCAGCAAGAACGCGAGTTCTTGGAACTCGTGCAAAGCCTCGTGTCCGACACCACCGGCGCCGGCGTGGGCATCGCCACGGCCGACGAGTACTTCGGACCGCTCACGGTAGTGGGCGGCACCATCCGCAAAGAGGGCGACCGCCTCGTGCAGACCATGGATAGCCGCTGGCCCACGTCCATCACGGCCGAGGAAATCACGGCCGCACTGACGAAGCTCACGGACAATATCGGTGCCACCTTCGAGAATACCCTGCTCATGGTGCCCTTCCTCGTGAAGCCCGACGATCCGGAGATTCAGGTGCTGCAGGACGCCTTCCAGTTCGTGACCGGCGACACCGAGCACAAGCCCTTCACCATCGGCGGCGGCACCTACGCCCGCGAGTTCAAGAAGGGCGCGTCTTTCGGCGTGAACATGCCCTGGATCGAGAACCCCGATTGGGTCGGTGGCGAGCACGGCCCCGACGAGGGCGTCTCCGAAGAGCTGCTGAAGACCTCCTTCAAGATCTACGTGCTGGCTCTCGCCGAGCTGCAGGGGTTGAAGATCGTGTAGAGGCGCTTCTCCCTCGACCTTGTTTCCCGGGCCCTGCATTCGCTGCAGGGCCTTTTTTGCGATTGGGCGTCGGCGGAGGCGCGGGCATAGGCATTTTCGATACTCTCATCTGGAATTAACCCGTGATTTCCTGATGATCGGACATGACGGCCCGTCAGCTGTGCTATAGAATAGATTAAATGCAATCAGAGGTTTACTTTTTGGAGGACGACGTGCTTAACGCAATTATCGTTGACGACGAGGCGCCTGCCCGTTCTGAACTGCGCTTTCTTCTCGATGAGGTCGGCGGAGTTGAAGTGACAGCCGAAGCTGCCAACGTGCGCGAGGCTATCGAGAAGCTGAAAGAGTATCCCTGCGACGTCATGTTCATGGATGTGAACATGCCCGAGGCCACTGGCCTTCAACTGGCCGAGGCTCTGCAGCATCTGAAGTTCCCTCCGGCGGTGGTGTTCGTGACGGCTTATTCCGAGCACGCGCTGGACGCCTTCAAGGTCAGCGCCATCGACTACTTGGTCAAGCCGGTGGAGACCGAGCGCTTGGCCCAGGCCATCGCCCGCGTGCGCGAGCAGGTGGCCCTGCACCTGCAGGCTCACAAGTCCGAGCGCATCCCGGTGGAAAAGGGCGGCCGCAAGGTGCTCATTCCCGTGGACGACATTCGCTTTATCATGGCCAAGGACGATTACTCCTGCATCTATACCGTCGATGATCGCTTTTTGTCGACGACCTCGCTGGCGCAGTTTGAGGCCAAGCTCTGCGACTTTGGCTTCTTCCGTGTTCACCGCCGCTATATCGTCAACTTGGTGTGCGTCACGGATGTGGAGACGGTGCCCTCGGGCGCCATCCAGCTGGGCATTACGGGCGTCGACGAACGCGTGCCGGTTTCGCGCCGCCGCGTCGTGCCGCTTAAGAAGGCTCTGAGTCTCTAGCACACTGGCCCCGCAGCCCTGTAGACCTATCGTCTGCGGAGGCGTGGGGCCTTTTTGTATGTATCTGCCGAATCGTTTTTTGCGGAAGGGATCCCATGAACAGTGCAAGCGCCAAGCGTATCGACATCATCTCGGACACCCATGGCTATTTATCGCCTGCGCTCCTGGATGAGCTTGAGGGCGCAGACCTGATTATCCACGCCGGCGACCTCACGTCAGAGATGGACTACGAGCACCTATGCACCATCGCCCCCGTGCGGGCCGTACTGGGCAACAACGATTACTACCGCGACTACGGTCCCGATGTAGACCGTCTTGCGCTCTTTACCTACGAAGGCCTCAAATTCGCCGTAGCCCACTACCGCGAAGACCTTCCGGTGGGATCCGTAGACGTAGCCATCAACGGCCACACCCACGTAACCAAAGAAGCCCAAGTGGGCCGTTGCTTAGTCCTCAACCCGGGCAGCGCCAGCTACCCCAGAGGCACCCGAGGCCCCACCATGGCCAGAATGCTAGTAAAAGACGGCAAGATCCTAAGCACTAAGTTTATTGACCTAGAGTAATCACAACAAAAACGGGGGATGCAGATGCGTCCCCGGTTTCCATTTGAGCCAATGGCCGAGCTTCAACAAGATCCATCAGACCAACCCCGCCGCGGAGAAC
>URWQ01000260.1 GCA_900551635.1 uncultured Collinsella sp.
GTGCCCGACCTTCGCGCTCTGGGCCGCGCAGCGCGTGAGGCCCATGCGCTGCTGGTTGTGGACAACACCTTGGCGTCGGCTTTTGGCTGCGATCCGCTGCGGCAGGGTGCTGTGCTGTCCCTCGAAGCGCTCGATCGCGTGTGTGCAGGTAGGGCTCCGCGCAAGCTCGTTGCCGCTTCGGTGGCGCGCTCTCAGCTCAAGCGCCATCGTGTGGATGCCGCGGCTGAGTGCGCGCATGCCCTGCTTGAGAGCTGTGGCTTGTCCAAGCTTAATTTGCCTTCTGACGAGGCCGCTGTGCTGGAGCGCGGGCTGGACTCGCTCGATACCCGCATGCAGGCGCATTTCGATCGCGCCCGTGCGCTGGCCGAGTATCTGGCCGCCAACGAGATGGTGCGCAACGTGCGCTATCCCGGGCTGAACTCGCATCCTGACCATGCTGTTGCAACGGGAATCCTCGAGCATGGTTTTGGCCCGGCAGTTGAGTTTGACCTTATCGAGCTTAGCGCAGGAGAGCTGTTCGACGCTTTGCCGGGGGAGTTTCGCACATCGCCTGCCGGCGGCGCAACGACGCGTCTTTCGGCCCCACGTGGCAAGCAGGGGAGTACCATCCGCCTCTTTGCCGGCACCGACAACCCACTGGTTGTAGCGTCAACCCTAGACAACGCCCTTCGCAACTAGCTAAATCATCCTCGACTCCATAAGTTGCGGTGAAATATGGATTGATTTACGGCTTTATCGGCATAAACAGTCCCTATTTCACCGCAACTTATGAGAAGGGGTTGTGCAGCTAAAAAGCCCCGTCCCAAATTGGCTACTCTTTGATGCTGGCGATGAGATCGTTGGCCCTTGTTGCAATTACTTGGTTGATCTCGCCCTGCAACGTCTCGTAGACCGCGATGGCTCGCTCGCCGGCGGGGGTGAGGGTGGATCCGCGGGCGCCGTCGCGCTCGATGAGCTTGCAGCCTAGCTGGCCTTCGGCTTCGTTCACAATGCGCCAGGCCTTGGAATACGCCATGCCCATGCTCTTGGCGGCACGGTTGAGCGAGTGCTCGCGGGCGATACCTTGCAGCAGCAAGACGCAGCCGTGGCCGAAGACGCCCGGCAGATCCTTGTCGCACGCTTGAATGACCAACTTTGCCGTCGTCTTGTACTCCATACGCTCCACGTCTCCCCGCTAAAGTGTTTGCTGGGCAAACGCAAAGCCTGCGTCAAACCCTCGTGTGCTCTTCTTAAATCATGCATTGTAGCAGTCAAAGTGCGTTAAGATACTTCCCCAGTATTGGGCGCCCAAGGTTGGGCTGGGTCCCACGAGGCCTGCAGCCGACCGGTCGCATGGAAAAAGGAGAAACATGGCTACGTTCTTTCCCGGTGAGTCCCACACGTTTTCGGAGTATCTGCTGGTCCCTGGTTACTCGTCCTCGCAGTGCATCCCCAACAACGTCTCTCTTAAGACGCCGCTAACCCGCTTTAAGCGCGGTGAGAAGCCGGCAATCACCCTGAACATCCCCATGGTTTCCGCCATCATGCAGTCCGTCTCGGGCGTCGACATGGGTGTCGCGCTCGCTACCGAGGGTGGCCTGTCCTTCATTTACGGTTCCCAGAGCGCCGAGTCCGAGGCCGCTATGGTCAAGGCCGTCAAGGATCACAAGGCCGGCTTTGTTCAGTCCGATTCCACGCTGACCCCCGACATGACCATGGAGCAGGTCATCGAGCTCAAGGAGAAGACCGGTCATTCCACCATGCCGGTTACCGACGACGGCACTCCCAAGGGTAAGCTCCTGGGCATCGTCACCAGCCGTGACTATCGTCCCAGTCGTGATGACCACCAGACGAAGGTCTCCGAGTTCATGACCCCGCGTGAGCAGCTCATCGTGGGCGACAAGAACATCAGCCTCAAGGTTGCCAACGACGTCATCTGGGACAACAAGCTCAACGCCCTGCCCATCGTCGACGATAACGATCACCTCATGGGCATCGTCTTCCGCAAGGACTACGACAGCCACAAGACCAACCCCAACGAGCTGCTCGACGGCGACAAGCGCTACATGGTCGGCGCCGGTATCAACACCCGCGACTATAAGGAACGTGTTCCGGCATTGGTAGAGGCAGGCGTTGACGTATTGTGTATCGACTCTTCCGACGGCTATTCCGAATGGCAGTACGAGACCTTGCACTGGATCAAGGATACCTACGGAGACAAGGTACTGGTTGGTGCCGGAAACGTGGTTGACCAAGATGGTTTCAACTACTTGGCTGACGCCGGAGCGGATTTCATCAAGGTAGGTATCGGTGGTGGTTCCATCTGTATCACCCGTGAGCAGAAAGGTATCGGTCGCGGACAGGCTAACCCCCTGATCCACGGAGCGGAAACTCGTTTCCACCC
>URWQ01000261.1 GCA_900551635.1 uncultured Collinsella sp.
TTTACTCGTCGGTTGGTCGGGGGGGAGCCCGGTCCCGCCGATAATGCTGCGCACTCAACTGTGCCCGGTCCTGCCGACCCCAAGCCCGATTCGTTTGAGCTTGTGTATCCCCAGGCAGTGGGCGTGCGCATGGGCATCTGTCCGTATCCGATGCGTGATTCGTATAGCTACTCGTCAATCGCCGCGGCGCTCCATGCCGAGACGGAAGATCGTGCCGCCGAGGCACACGTGCCCATGGACGAGGCCGGCGATGATGCGGAGTCGGATGGCTCGGAGATGACGGATGCAGACGTGGCCGCCGTTGAGCCCGCCGGCAACCCCATGGCGCTGGGCTCGGCGTTCCATGCCGCCTGCCAGTGGCTGATCGAGATGGGTGCCGATGCGCTGCCCGCTGAGCGTGCCGATGCGCTGGCGCGCCTGTGGCGCCTGACGCCGGAGCAGCGTGAACGCTTCGACGTTGCCCTGGACCGCTGGCTCAAGTCGGCTGTTCGTGCCGACCTGCTCGCGTGGCCGTGCGTTCGCGCCGAGGTGCCGTTCTTTTCACTGGGCTGCGAGGACGAGGACATCGCTCGCTACGGTGCTTATGCCGAGGGCGCCATCGACGCTTTGGCGACGAACCCGGCGGATTCGTCATGCGCGCTGGTCATCGACTACAAGACGGGCGGCACGCCGGACGAGACGTCGGAACGGCTGCAGGAGAAGCACGCCCTGCAGGCGCGCGTCTACGCTGATGTTCTGCGCAAGGCGGGCTTTGAGGCTGTGACCGTCAAGTTCGTCCGCGTGGAGCAGCCGGATCCAACCATCTTCGTCGAACCCGCCGAGCCCCAAGTAGTCACCTACAATTTCTAGTCCTCAGATAACTTGCGGTGGAATAGTTCCTGTATTTCGGCCCAGGTGGCCCAAGCGGGAACTATTTCACCGCAACTCAAGAGGAGCCGTGTTGGTTTGGCTAGGTTCGGGTGCCGTCCGCGCCGTGCGGTAAAATCGTTCAGTCAGAACACGAACCCGCATCGGAGCTCATCACATGGCATTCGTCCATCTGCACAACCACACTGTCTTTTCCATGCTCGACGGCGCAACCCGTATCCAGGATATGGTCAATCGTGCCGTAGAGCTGGGCATGCCCGCCGTCGCCATTACCGACCACGGCTACATGTATGGCGTGCCCGACCTGGCGCTGGCCTGCGACGCCGTCAACCACAACACGCCCGAGTACAAAACCTGGAGCCACGACAAGGCCTTCCTGGAAAAGGACCGCCGCGACGAGCTGGTGGAGCCCGATCCCGAGGAAAACCCGCGCGAGCATGCCCAGTATGTGAAGGACATGGCCATGTGGGACGAGAAGGGCAACATCGACGAGCTCAAGCCGCCCCTGGTCATCAAGCCCATCTTTGGCTGCGAGGTCTACTTTACGCCGGACGAGACCCTTGCCCGCGACCACAAGCCCGAGCTCTACCACATGATCCTTCTGGCCAAGGACCAGGAGGGCTACGTCAACCTGATGCAGACGGTCTCCGAGGCCGCCGTGCAGGGCTTTTACTACAA
Source organism: uncultured Collinsella sp. (assembly GCA_900551635.1). Classification (GTDB taxonomy): domain Bacteria; phylum Actinomycetota; class Coriobacteriia; order Coriobacteriales; family Coriobacteriaceae; genus Collinsella. The sequence goes on from URWQ01000261.1 coordinate 1,546, forward strand.
GCCGCGCGTGACGCTCGACAACCTGCGCCGCCACGCCAAGGGCATGATCTGCACGAGCGCCTGCATCGCGGGCATCATCCCCAAATACATCGACCGCGGCGACATGGAAGGCGCCATCAAGTGGGCCGAGACCTTCCGTGACACCTTCGAGCCCGGCGACTTCTACATCGAGATCCAGGAACACGGCATTACCACCGATAACGGCCTGACCGACGAGCAGATGGACCGCACGCTCATCGATATCGCCAAGCAGGTGGGCGTCAAGGTTATCGCTACCAACGACTTCCACTACCTGCGCCGCGAGGATGCGCCCGTGCAGGACGTCATCATGTGCATTGGCATGAACGCCAAGGTCGACGACCCCAACCGCATGCGCATGACCGGCTCGGAGTTTTACATGAAGACCGAGGAGGAGATGCGGGCGATGTTCCCGTATTGCCCCGAGGCCTGCGACAACACGCTCGAGATCGCCGACAAGTGCTACGTTGAGCTGGACTGGGACTCCATCATCCTGCCGCGCTTTCCGTTGCTCGACCCCGGCGAGACGCACGAGAGCCAGTTCCGCCGCGAGTGCGAGAAGGGCCTGCGCCAGCACTACGGTGACGACTGGGCCACGCGCGAGATCGGCGGCGTCAACATCAAAGAGCGCTTTGAGTACGAATACAAGGTCATTTGCGACAAGGGTTTTGCCGCCTACTTCTTGATCGTTGCCGAGTATGTGCAATGGGCCAAGGATAACGGCATCGGCGTCGGTCCCGGCCGTGGCTCCGCAGGCCGGGCCTCTGGTGGCCCTACCCCCTAGGTAGTCCAA
>URWQ01000262.1 GCA_900551635.1 uncultured Collinsella sp.
TACGTGTCCGCCGTTGACGCCGGCGCCGGGTCCCATGTCGATCACGTAGTCGGCGGCACGGATTGTGTCCTCGTCGTGTTCGACGACGATAACGGTATTGCCGATATCGCGCAGGCGCTCGAGCGTCCTAATCAGGCGCTCGTTGTCACGCTGATGAAGACCGATTGAAGGCTCGTCCAGAATATAGAGCACGCCCATGAGACCCGCGCCGATCTGCGTTGCCAGTCGAATACGCTGTGCCTCGCCACCGGAAAGCGTCGCCGAGGCACGGTCGAGGGTCAGATAGTCAAGTCCGACATCGACCAGAAAGCGCAGGCGCTCCAGGATTTCCTTGACGATGCGCCCGCCGATAAACTGCTGACGCTCGGTAAGCTCCAGGCCCTCAAAAAACTCGAGCGACTCGCGACACGACAGGCAGCAGACATCGTAAATGGACTTGCCGCCCACGGTGACGGCAAGCATCTCGGGACGCAGGCGAGCACCGTGACAGCTCGAGCATGGCTCTTCGCGAATGTATTTCTCCAAGCGAGCCCTGGTGTTCTCGTTCGTCGTCTCGTTGTAGCGCTCGTACAGGATGTTGCGTACACCCGAGAACTTAGTGTCCCACTGGCTGCGACGCCCATCGAGCTTTTGATAGTCGACCGAAATCTTCGTGTCGCCCATGCCATCCAAAAACGCACGACGCACCCGCGGGGGCAGGTCCTCCCATGGCGTATCGGCACTCACCTTAAAGTGCTTGCAGACCGCAGCAAAAATCTGCGGATAATAGTTGGAATTGCCGAACAGGCTGCCAAAGACTCCGTCGGCAATCGACTTTGAGGGGTCTTCAATCAGCGCCTCGGCATCGACTGTCTTTTTAAAGCCCAGGCCATCGCACTCGGGACATGCACCATAGGGCGCGTTGAACGAGAAATCGCGCGGCTGCAGGTCGTCGATGGAATGCCCGTGCTCCGGGCACGCCAGTGCCAGCGAATACTCTAGCAGCTCGCCCTCGGTTCCCTCGGGAGCGTCGCGGTCGGGCAGCATGTACACGCTCACGTTACCGTGCGCCAGTGCCGTCGCCTGCTCAACGGACTCGGCAATGCGACCCAGGGAGTTCTCTCGGATCACGATACGGTCGACCACGACCTCAATGTCGTGTTTGAACTTCTTGTCCAGGTCGATAGGGTCGTCAAGCGAGCGCACCTCGCCGTCGACGCGCACACGGCTAAAGCCCTCTGCGCGCAGGTCCTCAAACAGCTTGGCATATTCTCCCTTGCGTCCACGAACCACCGGCGCCAACACAAACGCGCGACGGCCCTCCCCCGCCGCCAGCACCTTATCGGCGACCTGATCGGTCGTCTGACGCTCAATGACACGACCGCACTCAGGACAGTGTGGCGTTCCCACGCGAGCAAACAGCAGACGCAGATAGTCGTAAATCTCGGTTACGGTGCCCACCGTCGAGCGTGGGTTTTTGGACGTCGTCTTCTGATCGATCGACACAGCCGGCGACAGGCCGTCAATCGAGTCCAGATCGGGCTTGTCCATCTGGCCCAAAAACTGACGCGCATAGCTCGAAAGGCTCTCGACGTAACGGCGCTGGCCCTCGGCATAGATGGTATCGAACGCCAGCGAGCTCTTGCCCGATCCGGAAAGACCGGTTATGACCACGAGCTGGTCACGTGGAATGGAAACATCGATATCGCGCAGGTTATGCTCGCGCGCGCCGCGAATAACGATAGAAGAATCAGACATGGAAGCTCCTTGCCTCCTACAACTTCAAATCACACTGACGATGAGTTTAGCGCACTCGACGCGCACAGATGTTCGTAATACAAGATTCGCAGACCTTTTGCGCTGTCTGTCGCCGCAGGCCGCATGCTCGGTCCGTACTTTCGAATACCGTCGGTTGATTTCCGATCTCAGCCGAACACATTGAGCAAATAGGCCGTTCCCGCACCTAGCCGAACGCCCCCGCTGCCCCTCCCGGGGCCCGGGGGCGCCGTTTTCCCAGTTGAAGGAACGGTGGAGATGTGTTTCGATGGGTCCGGTGGCCATGCTCCGCCCGCCGCCCGGCGCCTCTTCCCAGACTCAGCCGAACGGTCGGTCAGTCTATCCCGTTTTCCCTTAGGCTAGGACAGCGGGGCATCGCCCCTCTCTGCGCGCGCCCGCGCGATGAGCCCCGGCGTCAGGTCGAGCTCGTCGATGGGCACGTCCTCGATGCCGTACGCCTCCAGCAGCGCCGCCGCGTCGTCGCCGAGCATCGCCCGGAAGGCGCGGGCGGGCGTCGCGAAGCCGAGCGCGCCGCGGGGCTCGGAGTTCACGTGCGACATCGCCAGCGACAGGTCCGCCGGGACCAG
>URWQ01000263.1 GCA_900551635.1 uncultured Collinsella sp.
GGCTCTACTTCCTGGATGTGTTTCTGTTCCTGCAGGGCCTGACCCACAACGAGACGCTGGCCGAAGAACTGACACAGGAGACTTTCTTCAAGGCACTGGACGGCCTGAAAGACTACGACGACCGGCAGGATGTACGGGCGTGGCTGTTCACGGTGGCCCGCAACGCCTATTATTCCCACTGCCGCCGGACAAAGCGCATTGCCCCGCTGGAAGATGCCGAAACCGCCCCCGCCGACACTCCGGACATTGCCCAGCTGCTGGTGGACCGGGATGCGGCATTCACTGTACATCAGTGCCTGCACACGCTGGACGAGCCTTACAAAGAGGTGTTCAGCCTCCGGGTATTCGGCGAGCTGCCCTTCGACCGCATCGGGCTGATCTTCGGCCACAACGCCGCATGGGCCCGGGTGACCTACTACCGGGCCAAGACCCAGCTGCAAAAGATGCTTTCCGCTTCCACCTGACATTTCCTATCACAGCAGAACACCCCCGGCCCAAAGGCACGGGGGTGTTCTTTTTGTGCGCAGTCGTGCTCCCCAGTTCTCCGGGAAAGCAGGCAACAAAAAACGGCTCTGCCGAAGCAGAGCCGTAAAGATACATCTGAAACAAATCAGCGCTTGGAGAACTGGGGAGCGCGGCGGGCCTTCTTGAGGCCGTACTTCTTGCGCTCGACCACGCGAGCATCGCGCGTAAGGAAACCGGCCTTCTTGAGGTCAGCACGGTAGTCGCCAGCGTTCAGAAGAGCGCGAGCGATGCCCAGGCGCAGAGCGCCGGACTGACCGGAGATGCCGCCGCCATCGCACAGAGCGATAACGTCGAACTGACCGGCGGTGTCGGTCACCTTGAAGGGAGCAAGGGCGTTCTCAACGAGCTGATGACGGCCGAAATACTGCTCGGCGTCACGCTTGTTGATGGTCACCTTGCCGGTGCCGGGGACGAGACGGACGCGGGCGACGGCGTTCTTACGACGGCCGGTACCCTGGTAGACAACGGTGTTCTCAGCCATCTTTAAGCCTCCAGCTCAATCTTCGTGGGGTTCTGGGCAGCATGCGGATGCTCGGCACCAGCGTAGACCTTAAGCTTGGTCATCTGGGCACGGCCGAGGGTGGTCTTGGGCAGCATACCGCGAACGGCGCGCTCGATGACCTTCTCCGGGTGCTTCTCCATAGCCTGGCGGAAGCTCTCAGCCTTGAGGCCGCCGTTGTAGCCGCTGTGGCGATAATAGGTCTTCGTGTCAGCCTTGTTACCGGTAAGCTGGACCTTATCGGCGTTGATGACGACAACGAAGTCGCCGCAGTCGCTGTTGGGCGTGAACTGGGGCTTGTTCTTACCGCGCAGGATCATTGCGATCTGGGTGGCAAGACGGCCCAGGACAGCACCATCGGCGTCGACGAGAACCCAGTTGCGCTGGACCTCGCCCTGCTTGGCGTAGTGAGTCGATTTCGAAATCACTTAGACTCCTCCATGTACAGTACGTGTTGTTACAGAGATTCACGGGGCTCTGCAAGTAACCTGTCCATATTACCCCGCTCGCCGTACGAGTCAACAGGTATTTTGGCTCCGACCAGAGTTTCTGCACATGTCATCCACGAGTCGTAATTTTTCCAGCTCTTTAGCTGTTGTCATTTTTTGAGGGTTCGCCGTCGCTAGCGCTCAACGAACTCTTGGATTTCCGCGAGCAGGCGCTTTGCCTCCTGACGACCCTGGATATACAGGTCCAAAAGCTTTGCCGAATCGTGCTCAACGTGGCCGACCTCGACCGGCTTTTGCGGAGCGACGACCAACGCACGGCCCTCGCGCTCATACTTCCACAGGTGCATGCGCTGGATGTTGTAGCGGTCGTGGCGCGTCTCGATTCCCTCGAGCAGATAGGGGTAGTCAGCATAACGTGCACGCGCGGCAGGCATAAACTCGTAGGGCTTTTTCTCGTACGAGCGGTCCTGCGTAACGATGACGACCGCACGGTCGAAGCCCGCCTCCTCCAGCACGTGCTCGATGGGGATCGAGTCGGCTACGCCACCGTCGACGTATTTGTGCCCGTCAATCTCGACCGGCGGCGTCACCAGCGGCAGCGACGTCGACGCGCGCACAGCGTCGAGGTCGAGCACGGCGCTTTTGACCGGGAGGTACGTGGCCGTTCCAAAGAGCATGTCCGTCGCGACGGCGTACATCTCGATGGGGCTCGCGTCGAACGTCTCGTTGTCAAAGGGATCCAGGCGGTCCTGAACATCGTTGAAAATAAAGTCGTAACCCACAATAGAGCCCGTGGACGCAAACGACGCAGCGCCCATGAAGCGGCTGGCGTTGCAGAAAGCCAGGTTGATGCGGGTG
>URWQ01000264.1 GCA_900551635.1 uncultured Collinsella sp.
AACGCACCAGTCAGGCCGGAAAGGAATGCCGAGGTAGACTGCTCCGCCCGAGCCTGAGAAGCAGAAGCCGCAGCGTAAGGAGTCGCATCCTGCTGCTGAGCTGGAATCGAGGCGGTCTTGAACTCGCTTTGATGCTGATTGAGATTGGCGGCACCGCCCATGGCATCGGGCTGGAACAGACGCTCTTCACGCTGCGCACGATACTCGGAGATACCCAGCGAGGCGGCATAGATGCCCACGCCCGCCACCGCGCCCACGGCGAAGGGAACCGCACCCGCCACGACCGTCTCGTTCACAGACGAAAACGGTAGCGTCGCGGCATACATAACCACGGGAGCGGCAAGGCCGATCCCGCACGAAAGTCCGGCAAGGACTGCTCGTTGTGTTGCATCAGAAGAAGCCATGAGCTCTCCCCATCTTCCAGCACCCAAATCGCATCATTCAGTTGGCTGCGCGAGAGAAGATGAAGCGGGGCTATGCCCCAAAGCAACGGTATATGGTTCGTTTCATCTGCGTTTTCCGTCGCGAAGCTTAAAAGCTATTATGCGAAACCGCCCTGTCGATTGCAAGCGACGATGTCGGATTGAAACGGGAAACCTGCTGCTTGCCAGTCTTATGGTCAAAAAAGCGCGGAGCGGCAATATAGAAAAGGGCCGAGACTCAAAGCCCCGACCCTTTATTGCATTGATGACTATCGCTGTGCGTGGATGACAACCTAGAACGTCTGCTCGTAGTCGCTGTGCTTTTTGGCCGAACGCACCAGGAACTCCTGGTTGGTGTTGGTGCCCTTAAGACCCTTGATAAACGATGCGGCCGCGCGCTCGGTGTTGTTCATGCCGGCAAGAATACGACGCAGGCCAAAAACAAACGGACGCATCTGCTCGTCAACCAACAGGTCCTCGTTACGCGTACCGGAGGCAACGGGGTCGATAGCCGGGAAGATGCGGCGGTCGGCCAGGTCGCGGTCGAGCTTGAGCTCCATGTTGCCGGTGCCCTTGAACTCCTCGAAGATCACCTCGTCCATCTTGGAACCGGTGTCGACGAGGGCAGAGGCCAGGATGGTGAGCGAGCCACCGTTCTCGATATTACGGGCTGCGCCCAGGAAGCGCTTGGGCGGATACAGCGCCGCCGAATCGACGCCGCCCGAAAGGATACGGCCCGAGGCGGGCGCCGCCAAGTTGTAGGCGCGGGCAAGACGCGTGATGGAGTCGAGCACCACCACGACATCGCCGCCCAGCTCCACGATGCGCTTGGCGCGCTCGATGACGAGCTCGGCCACGCGGGTGTGGTTGTCGGCGGGCATATCGAAGGTCGAGGCCACGACCTCGCCCTTAATGGAGCGCTGCATATCGGTGACCTCTTCGGGGCGCTCGTCGACGAGCAGGCAGATGAGGTGCACCTCGGGGTTGTTAATCGAGATAGACTGGCAGATCTTCTTGAGGATCGTGGTCTTGCCGGCCTTGGGCGGGGATACGATCAGGCCACGCTGACCCTTGCCGATCGGCGACACGATGTCGATGGCGCGACCGGTAATGGAGTCCTTGCCGTGCTCCATGCGCAGCGGCTCGTTGGGATAGACCGGGGTGAGGTCACCAAACTTGGGGCGGTTGCGAATCTGCTCGGGGTCTAGACCGTTGACGGTCGTGATTTTGGCGAGGCCGGCGCGCTTGTCGCCGCCGCGCGAAGGACGCAGCGAGCCCTCGATGACGTCGCCCGTGCGCAGGCGCGCGGAGCGGATGAGGTAGGCAGGGACGAAGGCGTCGTCGTTGGACTTCATGTAGCCATGGGCATGGATGATACCGGAGCTGTCCGGACGAATCTGCAGGATGCCCTTGATGTCGCGGAAGCCCTCGGCCTTCGCGGCGGTGACGTAGATCTCCTCGACGAGCTCGGCTTTCTTCTTGCCGGTCGTCTCGATCTCGAACTCCTTGGCCTTCTCGCGCAGCTCGGCGACCTTCATGGCCGCGAGTTCCTCACGCGAAAGCGTGGGCTCGGTGGGGGCGGCGTTACGCTCCTTGTTGCGCTGTTTGCGATCGCGCTGACGGTTGCGGCGGTCGTTGTTGCGCTCGTCCTTGCGCTCGTTGCGCTCGTCGTTGCGCTTGTGCTGGCGACGGTTGGGGGGGTCGCCGTCTTCGGCCTCGGCGGGCGCGGCGCCATCGGTTGCGGCGGCGTCGGCATTGGCCGCAGCGGCGTCATTGGCCTCGGCGCCGGAATCGACCTGCGCTTCGACATCAGCCTGCTGCTCGGACGCCTTGGCCTTAGCGGACTTCTTACGACCGCGCTTGGGCTTCTCGGGCGCAGGCTGTTCGACGTCCTGGGGCTCGGCGGCA
>URWQ01000265.1 GCA_900551635.1 uncultured Collinsella sp.
GAGGCCGCATCGGAGTCCAATGACCGCCTGGCCGCCATGATGCGCCGCAGCGCCCGCCGCGAGGAAGCCTACGTGCCCACCTCGCAGCTCCGCCGCTTCACCCTGCCCGATTCGGCGCCCATCATGCGCCGCGTCATGGGCTTTCTGTCCGACCAGGCCCGCACGCTCATCCATGCCGGCGTGTCGCGCGACCGCATCTGCATTGATCCTGGCCCGGGCTTTGGTAAGTCGGCTAACGAGGACATCGTCATCCAGCGCGAGACTGCCAAGATGGCGTCACTGGGCTATCCGCTCATGTGCGCCGTGTCGCGCAAGCGCTTTGTGGGCGCCGTCTCGGGTGTGACCGAGGCCGCCGAGCGCGATGCCGCTACGTTTGGCGTGTGCCTGGGCGCCATCCAGGCCGGTGCCAACATCGTGCGCGTGCACGACGCCGCGGGTTTTGCGCAGTTCCTGAACGGTTACTGGGCGGTTGCCAAGCCGCAGCCGCGCCGCGCGTTTGTGGCTGTGGGCTCCAACCTGGGGCATCGCTGCGACAACATCCGCGCTGCACGCGAGATGATCGCCGAGATTCCACTCACCTGCGTGTCCAACTCCTCCAAGATCTACGAGAGCGAGCCTGCCTACGAGACGCGCCAGGACGCGTTTGCCAACGCCGTCATCGAGATCAAGACCGAGCTGGCGCCGTTGGTGCTGCTCGACGAGCTCATGAAGATCGAGGCCGATCTGGGGCGCGACCGCTCCAAGAAGGCCAAGGCCAACGGCCCGCGCACCCTGGACCTGCTGTGGATGGACGGCGAGACCCACGGCGGCAAAAAGCTGCGCCTGCCGCATCCGCTGATCGGCGAGCGCGATTTTGTGCTGGTGCCGCTCGAGGACCTGATGCACGACCCGGCGCGGTTCTTCCGCTACAACGGCGTCGAGGTCAAGGAACCCGAGGATCGCGTGGGCCATATCGTGGGTGAATTGGGGCGTATGTAGATGATCGAGATGAATGCTGTTGCCGCCGGCACCGAGCTCGACGCGGCGCGTGACGCAGGCCGCGAGGGCGTGTCCGCGGGCTGGTGCGCGTGGAGCGCGGGCGATGCTTCGCTGGCGTTTTCGCTGGTTGTGCGTCCGGACGTGAACATGCATGCCTTCCACGGCCTGCCGTTTGTGGCGGCGATGGGCATGATGGATGCGCTTGTGGGCACGGCTTCGACGCCGGGGTTGGGCCTTGCCGGTAAGGTGGGTATCCAGTGGCCGAGCGATATCGTGTGCGGTGCGCCTGCGTTTGAGACGTCGCTCGCGCGTGTTGCCGTGAACGGCGGTGCCGGTGCTGCGGGCATGTTCGGTGCCGTGACGGTGGATATTGAGCGTTCGGCGCTGAGCGAGCTTGGTGTGGACGTGGCTGACGAAGCGCTGGTCGAGACGCTGGCCGCCGCCGTGCTGGCCCGCGTGGACGCCTGGGCGGTTGTTGCCAACACGCCGCAAGGCGCCGCAGGGCCGCTGGCTCCCGTGCTGGGCGAGTACTTCGACATGGTGCCGCTGCTGGGCCGCCAGGTTGCGGCGGTGTCTCCCAACGGCTTGCCGCTTGCGGTCGGTGTGTTTGCGGGCCTGGACATCTGGGGCCGCGCGACCATCAAGACCGATGCCGGCGAGCAGGAGTTTCCGCCCGAGGCTGTACGAATTCGCGGGCTGTAGCGCGAGGCGCCAGCGCTCAAAGACAACGATGACAACAAGACCCTCCTCGGCCTGCGCCGGGGAGGGTTTCGCCTATCTGGGGAATGGGTTGCCAGCGCCCTATTCCTCAAAACTGAAAATTTTTCGATTTTGAGGAATGGGCTTGGCGAACGTTTGCGGGGACTGTGGCATCGGGCGTGCTTGACTTAAGCTCCTGCTCTATCCCAGCTCCTGCATACGGCGGTAGATTTCGCAGATACCCTTGATGGTGAGCTGTCCGTCGACCACGTCGAAGACATCGGTCGAATCGGCGACGATGCTGGCGAGACCGCCCGTGGCGATAACGGTGGCATCCTCGCGGCCCAGCTCGCGCTTCATGCGCGCGACCAGGCCCTCAGCCATGGCGGCGGCGCCCGTTACGGCGCCGACCTTGATGCACTCCTCGGTATCGCGGCCGATGGCGTGCTCGGGCGCCTCGAGCGGCACGCTGGCGAGCTTGGCGGCACGGGCGGCAAGCGCGTCCATGGAGATGCGAATGCCCGGCGCGATCGCTCCGCCAATGTAATAGCCGTCCTCATCAATGACGTCGATATTGGTTGCGGTGCCAAAGTCCACCACGATCGCCGGCGCGTCGTAGAAGGTCTCGGCAGCGACGGCGTTGGCGATGCGG
>URWQ01000266.1 GCA_900551635.1 uncultured Collinsella sp.
CACCGCGGCAGGCAGCCGTAAAGAAGCCGCCGATCTCAAAAACCTGCGGGCAGAAGGTGTTGAGCAAAAGACCGACGATCATCGGATAGATCATGATGTCGCCCGGGATGCGCGGGACCCTGAATTTCTTTTGCTCGTTGGCGGTTGCTTCCTGTGCCATGAAACCCCCATTTCCGCTGACGGGGTACAAAAGACCACGTCACGCTTTGCTACAGTAAAGTTTGACCATGGTACCAGAAGAAATAGATCAGCTCGGTGAAAAATTCGACAAGTTGGGATGGAACGAGATTCGGCGCCCGCGACGCCACCCCTATATAAGACTCAAGACGATATAGAGTACGATGCCCGAGACGCAGCACCACAGCATCGATTTTGTCTTGACCGCCACGACCACGACGCCGGCGGCCGCAATCCAGGGAACCAAGGCAGGCCAGAGTCCCGCGTCGAACGCGCCGGGGCTCACCAAGTCGTTGGCGACCAGCGCGGCAAAGGCAGCGGGCGGGATATAGCCCAGGGCCTCGGTAATGCGGGGCGACAGGGTCCGCCCGCGCAAGGCGAACGCCGGCGCGATGCGAAAGAACGCGATGGCAGCCCACGACGACAGCCACAGAACCAAGAACTCGTTAACGGACATCGCGGGCACCTCTTCCGTCAAATACAGCATCGCACGCCAGCGCAATGGTAATGCCGACCACGACGCTTGCCGGCACGGCAATATTCACGAGGCCCAAGAACTTGCATACGGCGACGGACACCGCGCCCGAAACCGCCGCGACAACGTTGCCGCGTGACAGCCGCTGCGAAAAGAGCAGGCAGATAAAGAGTGAGGTGCAGACAAAGGCTGCAATGGCGGTGGGAACATCGACAACGGCGCCGACGATGGCGCCCGTCGTACACGAAACGCCCCATGTTGCGATAAGGATCACGTTGAGCACGAAGGACTCACGCGGGCCCCAATCCTCCCCTTCAACCAACTTGGCAAGCGAGATGCCGTATGCCTCCTCGGTAAGTGTCGCGGCAACAGCCAGCGTCTGACGCTTCGAGGCACCCCTCAGATGCGGTGCGATCGATGCCGAGTAAAGCGCAAAGCGCGAGGAGATTGCGGCGACGCTCGCGACGATCGATGCTGCAGGCACACCCGCCAGCCACAGGTTGCAGATCATAAACTGCCCGCTGCCCGTCACAAACGTGCTGCTCAGAGCAAAGACCATCCAGGGCTCCATTCCCGTCTGCCCCATGATCATTCCGCACGGCGCGCCTATTGCAACATAGGTAAGCATCACCGGCCAGACGGTTCTAACGATTTTGAGCACCATACGCTTCTCATCCTGACAAGGTCTCCGAGCCGCATGTAGCGACACGGCAGAATCATCATCCGACAGCAACCGAGTTCACCTACAATTGCCACCGGATCGAAAGACACAACTTTTTAGGAAGTCATTATGACAGCTATCGATCGAGACCGGGCGCGCGCGGCCTTCAAAAGCTACACCGATGCCTACGACGCCACCAACCCACGTATCGCACTCAAAATCGAGCATACATACCACGTGGCCGAGGCATGCGATGCCGTAGCGCGCGAGCAGGGCTGGTCGTCAGAAGATATTGACCTGGCATGGCTTTGCGGCCTGCTACACGATATGGGCCGCTTCGAGCAGCTACGACGCTGGGACACCTTTAAGGACGCCGAGAGCATGAGCCATGCGGCGCTAGGCATCGAGGTCCTCTTTGGCGAGAATCCCGCCGATGCACCCGCCGTAACGAGCATCCGCGACTTTATCGATGACCCGGCAGAAGATGAGCTCATCCGAGCGAGCATTGCCTATCACAGCGATTTCCGTCTACCCGCGCAGCTCGACGTGCGCACGCGAAGCTTCTGCGATATCGTGCGCGATGGTGACAAGATCGACATTATGCGCACCATCGCCGACAGCACCGTCGACACCATCCTCAAGGTGGACGAGAAGACGTTTCTCGGCAGCCGTTTCTCGTCGCCGACACTTGCCGCCTTTGACGAGCACCGCTGCGTCGCACGCGATGAACGCAACGAGCCCGCAGACTACCTGGTGGGACTCATCTGCTTTATGTTTGAGCTCGTCTATCCAGCAAGCCGCGCGCTGGCGCGCGAACAGGGCGATATCCACCGCCTGCTCGACGCGCCCTTTGGCATTACGCGGCCCTTTACCGACCCCGCCACGCAGGCAACCTGGAGCCGCCTAAAGGACGAGATGCGCGACTGGCTGGCGCGCGCCTAGCGCT
>URWQ01000267.1 GCA_900551635.1 uncultured Collinsella sp.
AAGCCATAAGCTCCTCGCGCTCCTTAAGGATACGGCGGGACTTCTGCCACTCCTCGGGATAGCTCATGCGGATCTCGTCGAGGATGTTGAAGAACACGTCGGCGTCGATGACCTTGAACCGAGCGTTCTTGCCGAAAGGCGGCTTGGCTTCCTCGATCAGCCCTTCGAGCTCATCGACCAAGCTGACGATCCTATCGCCAGGAAAATTCTCGCCCGGCATCCGGTCTCCTTTCATAGGTAACATATCATCGTGCTAGTTTACCACATGCCACCAGGCAATAAGAAACGTCACGAAAAGCGATGTTTGAGCGCTTCGACCACGTTGGACGGGACAAACGTCGATACATCGCTGCCGAGCGAGGCGATCTGGCGAACAACCGAGCTCGAGATATAGCCGTACTGCGGCGCACTCATGACAAAGATGGACTCCAGCTCGCTATCCAGGCGATAGTTAAGGTCGGCCTGCTGCAGCTCATATTCAAAGTCGGTCATGGCGCGCAGGCCCTTGACCACGGCCCCCGCCCCCTGCTCGCGAGCGAAGTCGACCAAGAGGCCGGTAAAGGGCAGGACCTCGACGCCGTCGATATCACCGAGCGCCTCGCGGGCCAGCGCCACGCGCTCATCGAGCATAAACGTGGTGCCCACGCCGTTTTTACCCTGCGACTCGGCAACAGCGACGATCACGCTGGGAAAGATGCGGCGGGCGCGGCGAATCACATCGATATGGCCAAACGTGATGGGATCGAAGGTGCCCGGGACGATCACGCGGTTGATGGTGTCATTCATGGGCGTCCTCCTGAAACGTCGTGGCATCGTTGTTGTCGGCATCTGCGCCGGCGCTGTCGCCCCCACCGTCGTCATCGCCGACCCAACGAAGCAGGTCGACCGAGGTAATGCCGTAGCGCTTCTTACGTACAGTCTCAAAGCCTACCGGATGCGCGCCCGCATCGGCGGCGGCATGCTCAAACAGGGCAAAAGCGCCAGGTGCAAGCAGACCCTGCTGAGCCAGGTTCTGCAGCAGTTCCTCGACCGGCTCGGCACCAAAAGCATAGGGCGGGTCAAGCAGGACCAGATCAAAGGGGGCGCCCGGTACACGACCGCGCGAGGCACTCGCCAGCATGTCGCCCGTGACCACGCGCCAACGCGCACGGTCACGGCAGAGCGACTCGATATTCTTGGTAATGAGCCGCGCGGCGTTGCGATCGATCTCAAACGTCGTGAGCAAGCGAGCCCCACGAGAGAGCATCTCTAACCCTAAGGCACCGGAGCCGCCAAAGGCGTCCAGCACACGGACCTCGTCCAGATCGAAGTCGAATGCCGACATGACCATAGATGCGCACGCCTCGCGTACGCGATCAGTCGTGGGGCGGGTGACATCGCGACCACGGGGCTCCTCGATCTTACGACCGCGCCATTCGCCGCCGATGATTCTCATCCTCCGCTGACCTCCTTAAAAATGTGTCGATATCGCATGGCGACCGCATCGCGCAGAGGGCGCGTCGCCACGGAGTCAAGGGTGCAAGCATACCGCAAGAGCTCGACCGCGTCCAAATGGGCCCACTCGATCAGTTCCTCGTCGGCATCCAGGTCGACAAAGCTCAGGGTCACACCACCATGCTGGCGATAACCCAGGATCTCGCCTTCATGGCGCAGGCGCAGGTCCATCTGGGCGAGCGTAAAGCCATCCGAGGTTTTTTCGAGCGATTGCAGACGATCTTGCGCCGCCGATGCGCCGCCGTTGCCCTTGGAGTGCGTCATGACCAGGCACGTGCCCGACACGCCGCCACGGCCCACGCGGCCGCGCAGCTGGTGCAGGGCAGCCAAACCAAAGCGCTCGCCGTTCTCGATGACCATGACGGTGGCGTTGGGCACGTCAACGCCCACCTCGACCACCGTAGTCGAGACGAGCACGTCAATCTCGCCACGCTTGAAGGCATCGATAACCTGGTCCTTCTCCCCCGCTGGCATGCGGCCGTGGAGGCGCTCGATAGTGAGACCCGGCAGCGCCAGACGCAGGCGGTCGAGCTCGGTCGCCGTATCATGCAGCGGCACGGGGACCGTCACGCGGCCCTCCTCGTCGCGGGCGATACCGGGCACGTCCTCCAACTCATCGGCCGAGTCACTCGGCTCCACGAGCGGGCAAATCACGTAGGCCTGCTGACCTTTTTCATGCGCCTCGCGAATGGCGCCATAGGCGAGGTCGCGGCTCGACTCGGTGAGCACGCGTGTCGACCCGCCAGCGCCAGGGAC
>URWQ01000268.1 GCA_900551635.1 uncultured Collinsella sp.
AAGAAGTCAATATTGGATTGCTAATTGTAAATTACCAATGTATGTTTTAAAAAAGAAAAATCAAATATATTTACAAACATGGCATGGAACACCGCTCAAAAAGCTGGCGTTTGACCTGGTCGATCTGTATACGCGCCGCTCTTCGATTACCGGTATCGCCTGCCCACCCGACACGCCCGAGCAGATCGAGATGGAGCAGAGCTTTCCTTACGACGAGACGCGCGACCAGTTGGAGGCCATTGCTGACATTAAGGCCGACATGGAGGCGCCCAAGCCCATGGACCGCCTGCTGTGCGGCGATGTGGGCTTTGGCAAGACCGAGGTCGCCCTGCGCGCGGCGTTTAAGTGTGTGGACTCCGGCCGCCAGGTCATGGTGCTCTGCCCCACGACCATTCTGGCCCAGCAGCACTACGAGACGTTCTTTGAGCGCTTTGCCCCGTTTGGCCTTGAGGTCGAGGTGCTCAGCCGCTTCCGTACGCCGGCGCAGCAAAAGCGCGCACTCAAGGCGTTTGCCGAGGGCACAATCGACGTGCTGATCGGCACACATCGCTTACTTTCGGCCGATGTGAACCCCAAGAACCTGGGCCTGGTGATCATTGACGAGGAACAGCGCTTTGGTGTGCAGCACAAGGAGCAGCTCAAGAACCTGCGCGAGCAGATTGACGTGCTCACGCTTTCGGCAACGCCTATTCCGCGAACCATGCAGATGGCCACGAGCGGCGTGCGCGACATGAGCCTGATCACCACGCCGCCGACCGGGCGCCGTCCCGTGATCGTGCACGTGGGGGAGTACGACCCCGACGTGGTGAGCGCGGCGATTCGCCTGGAGGTGGGTCGCGGCGGCCAGGTGTACTACGTGTCCAACCGCGTCAAGACCATCGACGATGCCGTGGCGCGCGTGCACGAGGCCGCGCCCGAGGCGCGCGTGGGCGTGGCGCACGGCAAGATGAGCCCGCGCGAGGTCGAGGACGTGATGATTGAGTTCGCGACCAAAAAGATCGACGTGCTCATCGCCACGACCATCGTGGAGAGCGGCATCGACAACGCGACCGCCAACACGCTGATCATCGAGGACTCGCAGCGCCTTGGCCTGGCGCAGCTCTACCAGCTCAAGGGCCGTGTGGGCCGCTCTGCCACGCAGGCCTACGCGTACTTTATGTTCCCGGGTGAGCTGCCTCTCACCGAGGAGGCCACGGCGCGCCTGACTGCACTTTCCGAGTTCCAGGACCTGGGCAGCGGCATGCGCATCGCCATGCGCGACCTGGAGATTCGCGGCGCCGGCTCGCTTATGGGCGCCGAGCAGCACGGCAACCTGTCGAGCGTGGGCTTTGACCTGTTTACGCAGATGTTGGGCCAGGCAGTGGCCGAGGCGCGCGGCGATGACGACGCCGGCGTGGAGGCGGCGAGCGTGGGTATTAACCTGCCGGCCGATTACTTCTTGTCCGAGGAGTACCTGCCGGCGGTGGATCAGCGCGTGCTCGTGTACCGTAAGCTCGCGGCGGCCGAGGACCTGGAGAGCATCGATGAGGTGCAGGAAGAGACCGAGGCTGCGCATGGCGAACTGCCGTTGGCGGGACTCAACCTGTTCAATCGCGCACGCGTCCGCATTCGCGGCGAGCGCCTGGGACTCGAGAGCGTCACGCTCAGCGGCGGTCGCATCACGTTTTTGGGCGTCGACGTGCCCAAGAAGGTGGCCTTTGAGCTTAAGACCCGCTATGGCGCGGTGAACTTCCCCAAGAGCCGCAAGCTGTCGGTGCCCTACAAGGCGGGCGCCGGCGCAGGCAGCGGCCTGGGTCGCGGCCTCGATGCCAACGACGGCACCGGCCCCGTGGCCGCGGCGCTCATGCTGCTGCAGCAGCTGGGCGCGTCCGACGATGATTAATGGGTCGACGCTGCAGACGCCCCACTTGGGCAATCTGACCCTCACTCGTCGGTCGCGTACGCAAGTACGCTTCCCTCCTCCTTCGGGCCACCTTGCCACAAATGGAACGTTTTCGCTTACTTATGCTCAACCTGTAAGGGTATTTTCGGGACAAAGCCATCTTCGTCTCACCCACATTGCAGGTTGACCGCCCTTCGCCCGACCGAAAGGAAAGCATGTTCGGATACATCTATAAGAAAGATGTCGCCATCATCGCGGTTGTCCTTGCCCTTTGCCTGGGCGTGGGCAGTTTCTTCGATTATCAGATCTCGAGCGCGCTGTTCAACATCGGCAGCA
>URWQ01000269.1 GCA_900551635.1 uncultured Collinsella sp.
CGCTTGCCGACGACGTCGCCCGCGCCTGCCCGGCCGAGTGCTGGTTCAACCCCGTCAAGCTTATCTGCGACATGTTCAATCGCCTGTATTTCTTTGAGGACCTGGGCCCCTTTGCCGTTCGCGCCGGCGCGCTCGTCCTGATGGCGCTGCTGTTCGTTGCCGCCGCCACGCTGATCTTTGGAAGGAGCCGCTATGAGCACCTTTAAGACTGCGCTTCGCATGGCGCTCGCACACCCGCTCTATCTGCTCATCTACACGGTGTTCATCTCGCTCATGGGTGTGTTTATCGCGGCATCGGTGAGCTGGAACTCGTCGCAGCTCACCGAATATAAGCCCTACGATGCCAACGTGATCGTGGTCGACCGCGACGACAGTGACCTTTCGCGTGCGCTTACCAAGCATCTGGGGTCGCGCTTTGAGCTGGTCACGGGCGTCGGCGACGACACCTACGACCTTGCGGACGCGCTTTCCAAGAGCAACAGCGCCAAGGGCAGTGCCGACTGCGTGTTCTTTATCCCGGAGGGGTTTGAGGGCGACCTCGTTGCAGCTGCCCGCGCGGGGGAGTCCCTGCCCAAGCTCGATGTGACCTACGGTGCCGGCACCATGGCGGCGGCGCTTTCGTCTGCCGAGGCCTCGCGCTGGATCTCGCTCGCGGGCGCTGCGGCGGCGCTTGAGCCCACTGCCTCCAACGGTGACGTCGCCAAGGCTGCCGATCATGCGGCCGCGAAGCGTGCCAAGGTCGAGATCGAGCAGGTCAAGGTTGACTCGACCGCCGCCGCCACGCTCGAGTCGTACTTCAACTTTGGCGCGTACGCGATTATCTCGTCGGTCATCGTGTCGGTGGGGCTGGTGTTCTCGGGCATGAACGAGCCCGAGCGCGTACGTCGTATGGATGCCGGCCCAATCTCCGAGCGCCGGCGTTCGCTTGCCGTGTTTGCGGCCGCCGCCGTGCTCACCGTCTGCATCTGGTTTGTGTCGAGCATGATGGGCGTCGTGGGCTTTGCCGGCGCGGTCGCCGAGGTCGGCGTGGGCCGTGTGTGCCTGGCGCTGGCGGCGACGTTTGCCCTTGCGTGCACGCCTCTGGCCGTTGGCTTTGCCCTTTCGAGCCTGGGTGCGCGCGAGGAGCTGCTCAACGGCGTGGGCAACCTGCTCGGCATGCTCATGACGTTTTTGGGCGGCGCCTGGATGCCGCTGTCGCTCATGGGCTCGGCCGTGCAGACCGTTGCGCATTTTGTGCCGACGTTTTGGGTGAACGACGCGATCAGCAAGGCGCTCGCCGCGGACCTGACGTCCGCCGTGCTGGGCGACATTGCCTGCGACCTGGGCGTCACGGCACTCTTTGCCGTGGCCATCGCCGCTGCAGGCCTGGCCCTCGCACGCGCCAAATCCCGCGTCTAGCCACCTAGTCATTTAAGAGCGTCCCCAATGACTAGTCTGAAATAAATCCCAGGCCTCGCTCAAAAATAGTTCGCCAAGGTTTACTATTACGCTCATAAAGTAGTACGAGGCTAACAATGGGGGATACCATGGCAACGCAGAAAGCCTACGTCCAGGTTAAGGATCTCAAAAAGCACTACGGCGACGGTGATGCGCGCCTTACGGTGCTCGACGGCATCAACATGTCCATCAACCGCGGCGAGATCTGCGTCATGCTGGGGCCCTCGGGCTCGGGCAAGTCGACCTTTCTCAACCTGATCGGCGGCCTGGAGGATGCCGATGCCGGCTCTATTCTGGTGGACGGCTGCGACCTCACGGTGCTTAAGCCTACCGACCTGGGCGAGTATCGCCGCCGTGAGCTGGGCTTTGTCTTCCAGTTCTACAACCTGGTGCCCGATCTCACCATCAAGGAGAACATCGAGGTCACGGCGCACCTGTCCAAAAACCCGCTCAATGTCGACGACCTGCTGCGTTCGCTGGGCCTCTACGAGCACCGCAACAAGTTCCCGCGCCAGGTCTCGGGCGGCCAACAGCAGCGCTGCGCCATCGGCCGCGCACTCGTCAAAAACCCGGGCCTGCTACTGTGCGACGAGCCCACGGGCGCGCTTGACTACAAGACGTCCAAGGAAATCTTGCAGCTCATGGAGGATGTAAACCGCACCTACGGCTGCACCATCATCATTGTCACCCACAATGCCGCCATCGCGCGCATGGCCAATCGCGTGCTGCGCCTGCGCGACGGGCGCATCGTCGAGGATGAGCTCAACGATGCG
>URWQ01000270.1 GCA_900551635.1 uncultured Collinsella sp.
TAGCCATGAACCGGCCGGCGAAGCGATACGTCAGGATGGGTGACGCGCTGTTTCAGATAGCAGACACCATCCGGGAACACGGCATCGTTACGTTCTCCTCGAACTACGAGCTCTACGGCGACATGAGCAACCGCATGCACAGCATTTGGGCCTCCTTCGTCCCCAACCTCGAAATATACAGCATCGACGAGGCCTTCCTCGACTTTACGGGAATGGAAGGCTTCGATTTCGAGAAGCTGGGGCGCGAGATCATCCGCACCACCCGGCGCGGAATCGGCATCCCGATCTGTCTGGGCATCGCCCCGACCAAAGTACTGGCCAAGGCCGCCAACAAGCTCGAGGGTGAGCCGGCCAACGCCGCCATGACGCAGGCCCTGGTCGACGCCTTCACCGAGCTGCGCGTGGCGACCGTTCTGATGCACGGCATCGTCCCGGCCGGCTGCGAGCTCATCTGCGAGTACTTCGACGTCGACTCGGTCGCCTTCTTTAGCTGGGACAACATCTTTGCCTCCACGGACGAGTTTGTGGAGAGCCTGGGCGAGAAGCCCGGCGAGCACCGCGTAAAGCCGCTGCCCCCGCGCTTCGACTTCTTCAGCAAGCACGAGAGCCAGTACTAGGCAATCGCAACGCGCCCGGGAATGATTATTCTGGGACGGGGATTAAAAAATCATTCCCGGGCGCCACAGTACAGTCTTTTTGTGACGGGGGTCATGGAATGATTTTTTAATCCCCGTCCCAGAATAATCATTTAGGTGGAAGGAAAGACGGATGTCCAAGCCGCGTCGTCGTAAGCAGAAAAAGCAGGTTAAGCCCGAGCTCAAGCTCAGGCAGTTTGCCGCCACCGAGCTTTCCGACCAGCTTGCCGCCCTTCCCTGCGCCATCGACCTGCCGCGCTTTATGGTCGATACGATTGCTGGCGCCTATACGCCTGCCGATGCCGAGCTCGTGATTGAGGGCTTTGGCGCCGCAGCCACGCGCCCGGTCACGCTGCGCGCCAACACGCTCAAGGCGACCGCCGAAGACATCGCCGCCGCGCTCGACGCAGCCGACATCGCCCACCGCCCCGTTGCCTGGTACCCGGATGCCTTCATCCTGCCCGAAGCCCAAGTTTCCGACCTGTGGGACCTCGACATCTACCGTGACGGCAAGATCTACCTGCAGAGTCTGTCGTCTATGATGCCTCCTTTGGTGCTGGGCGCGCAGGCCGGCGAGGATATCTTGGACATGTGCGCGGCCCCCGGCGGCAAGACGACGCAGATCGCCGCCCTCACCCAGGGCCAGGCGCACCTCACCGCCTGCGAGATGAGCATTCCCCGCGCCGAAAAGCTCGAGGCCAACTTGGGCCGCCAGGGCGCCAAAAACGTGCCCGTCATGCGTATTGACGCGCGCGAGCTTGACGAGTTCTTCCGCTTTGACCGTATCTTGCTCGACGCCCCCTGTACCGGTACGGGCACCGTCATCGGCGGCAACGAGAAAAGTCTGCGCGGCCTCACCGAGCAGCTGCTCGTCAAGTGTGCCCGCTCGCAGCGCGCGCTTCTGGACCGCGCCATGGGGGCCCTCAAACCGGGCGGCACGCTCGTCTATTCGACCTGTTCAATCTTGCCACAGGAAAACGAGGACGCCCTGCAAGAGGCCCTCGACAAGCACATGGACTGCGAGCTCATCCCCCTCGACGGCACGCCGAGTGAAAGCGAAGCACGCCGCGCCCGCGAAGCCGGTGAGGAACCGCGCATCGAGTGCAACGCCCTTACCGAGGCCATCGCCGCCGGCCACATCTCGGCCATTGCCAACGGCATGCCCGGCACGCTGACCATTCCGCCCAGTCGCGACTTTGAGGGCTTCTATATCGCCCTGGTCCGAAAACGCAGCTAGCGCACGGATTCAAAACTCAACAAGCTATCGCCGTGCGTGCCTGTCCTGCTGGTCACGGCACTGCTTAAGTGCCTCGCGCTCCTTGCGCTCGGCCTTTTTGCCCTTAATGGCCGTAACCACAAAGTAGATGACCGCGGCGGCAACGATTGCGCCCACGCATAGGCCAATCGAGCCCAACATTGCCGAAAATTCCATACCGCGTCACCTCTCTTTTGCATACGGGACATTCAAGATAGCACCTCGATTCCCGCCACCACAGCTCCTTCACGTTCGCCGGCCCTTCAGTCTAACGGATGGCGCAGCGGG
>URWQ01000271.1 GCA_900551635.1 uncultured Collinsella sp.
AGGAAAGCACTTAATGTGCTTTCCGTCTTGCGCAGGACTGTAGAGCAGCAAACTTCATGCCCTCCGGTCCGCCCCGGGAGCCACCGCTAAGTTATCCCCCGGCATTCAGAAAATCTAAGTGCCAAAAAATAAGATTTTTTGGCTCCGTGTTGTATAACCCGCCATTCGTGGGTACCATTCAACGCGTACGCAAACAAAAAGGGTTAATTCGCGTGGTATAACCGCGCGGCCCAAAAAGGAGGAGACAAGCATGTCGTCTTTGAAGCCGCTTGCAGATCGTGTTCTGGTCAAGCCCGACGAGGCCGAGCAGAAGACCGCTTCTGGTCTGTACATCGCCAGCAACGCCCAGGAGAAGCCGCAGCGCGGCACCATCGTTGCCGTGGGCGCCGGCAAGGTCAACGACAAGGGTGAGCGCATCCCCATGGACGTCAAGGTTGGCGACGTTGTCATCTACGGTAAGTTCGGTGGCAACGAGGTCAAGGTCGACGGCGAGAAGTATCTGCTGATGCGCGCCGACGACATCTACGCTGTCGTCGAGGCCTAGTCTCGTCAGAATCTCTGATTCGTCTTTGAACGCGCCCGCCGCATAGGACTCGGAAGCGGCGGCGCGAGTCACATTTCTTTTGGAGGATTACCTACCATGGCAAAGAACATTACGTTCAACACCGATGCCCGCGCTAAGCTTGCCAAGGGCGTCAACACTCTGGCCGACGCCGTTACCGTCACCATGGGCCCCAAGGGTCGCTACGTTGCGCTGCAGCGCACGTTCGGTGCCCCGACCATCACCAACGACGGCGTTTCCGTCGCCAAGGAGATCGAGCTCGAGGACAACATCGAGAACATGGGCGCTCAGCTGGTGAAGGAGGTTGCCACCAAGACCAACGACACCGTGGGTGACGGCACCACCACCGCAACTCTGCTCGCTCAGGCCATCGTCAACGACGGTCTGCGCAACGTCGCCGCTGGCGCCAACCCGCTGGCCATCCGTCGCGGCATCGACAAGGCCGTCAACGCCGCCGTCGCCGAGATGAAGAAGCAGGCTAAGCCGGTCGAGACCAAGGAGCAGATTGCTTCCGTCGGCACCATCTCTGCCGGTGACCCCGAGGTCGGCGAGAAGATCGCCGAGGCCATGGAGGTCGTGGGCAAGGACGGCGTCATCACCGTCGAGGATTCCCAGACGTTCGACATCACCATCGACACCGTCGAGGGCATGCAGTTCGACAAGGGCTATGTCTCCGCTTACTTCGTCACGGATAACGACCGCATGGAGGCCGTGATGAAGGATCCGTACATCCTCATCACCGACCAGAAGATCTCCAGCGTTCAGGACATCATGCCCGTTCTCGAGGCTGTCCAGCGCGCTGGCCGTGGCCTGCTCATCATCGCTGAGGACATCGACGGCGAAGCTCTGCCTACCCTGGTCCTCAACAAGATCCGTGGCGCCCTCAACGTCTGCGCCGTCAAGGCCCCGGGCTACGGCGATCGCCGCAAGCGCATTCTCGAGGACATCGCCGTCCTCACCGGTGGCCAGGCTGCCCTGGACGAGCTGGGCGTGAAGGTCGCTGACATCACCGCTGATATGCTCGGTACCGCTAAGTCCGTCACCATCTCCAAGGACAACACCGTCGTCGTCGGTGGCGCTGGCTCCAAGGAGGCCATCGACGCCCGTATCGCTCAGATCAAGGGTGAGATGGAGAACACCACCTCTGACTTCGACCGCGAGAAGCTCCAGGAGCGCCTGGCCAAGCTCTCCGGTGGCGTTGCCGTCATCAAGGTCGGCGCTGCTACCGAGTCCGAGCTCAAGGAGATCAAGCACCGCGTCGAGGACGCCCTGCAGGCAACCCGCGCTGCTGTCGAGGAGGGCATTGTCGCCGGTGGCGGCGTCGCCTTCATGGATGCTGCTCCTGCGCTCGACGCCGTTGAGCTCGACGACCCCGAGGAGAAGATCGGTGTCGACATCGTCAAGAAGGCTCTGACCGCTCCGGTCGCCACCATCGCCAAGAACGCTGGCTTTGAGGGCGCTGTCGTGGTCGACAAGGTTGCCGAGCTGCCCGCCGGCCAGGGTCTCAACTCTGCCAACGGCGAGTGGGGCGACATGATTGAGATGGGCGTCCTCGACCCCGTCAAGGTCAGCCGCGTCACCCTGCAGAACGCTGCTTCCGT
>URWQ01000272.1 GCA_900551635.1 uncultured Collinsella sp.
GGAGATCTCGCTGACGGCCCAAACCGCCGGCCGCTTTCGCTCGCGCTTTGGTGAGACGGTCGCCGTGTTCCATTCGCGCCTTTCGGCCGGCGAGCGCCTGGACCAGTGGGATATGGTCGCCAGCGGTGCCGCGCGCGTGGTCGTGGGCGCCCGCTCGGCGCTCTTTTGCCCGCTTGACGACCTGGGCCTCATCATCATCGACGAGGAGCACGAGACCAGCTATAAGCAAGGCTCCAGCCCGCGTTACCACGCGCGCGAGGTGGCGGCCGAGATGGCGCGGCGCTACCGCTGCCCGCTCGTGTTGGGCTCCGCCACGCCTTCTGCTGAGGCCCTCGATCGCTGCCGCCGTGGCACGTATAACGGTGCCACCTGGACGCGCGTCGAGATGCCCGAGCGCCCGGGACACGCAGTCCTGCCGACGGTTCGGATCGCCGACCTGCGCCGTGAGTTCTCGCACGGCAGTCGTGCCATGTTCTCAAAACCGCTGATGGAGGGCCTGGAGCGCGTGGTCGAGCGCCGCGAGAAGGCCGTGCTGCTGCATAACCGCCGTGGCTTTGCGCCGTTTCTGATGTGCCGCGAATGCGGCTGCGTGCCCACCTGCAACCACTGCTCCACCGCGCTTACGTATCACGAGCGCACACACACGCTGCAGTGCCACACCTGCGGTTCGTCTTGGCGCGTGCAGCCGTATCCCGCGCCCACGAGCCGTTGCCCCAAATGTGGCAGTCGCTACCTGGCAAAAATGGGTCTGGGCACTCAACAGATCGAGGACGCGCTGCGCCAGATGCTTCCTGAGGATGTCGCCATTATTCGCATGGATGCCGATTCCACGCGCGGCAAGGATGCGCACAAAAAGCTGCTCGAGCAATTCGATGCGGCCGATTGCGCCGTTTTGCTGGGCACCCAAATGATCGCAAAGGGTCTCGACTTTCCCGAGGTCACGCTCGTGGGCGTGGTCAATGCCGACTTCGCCCTCAAGCTGCCGGACTTCCGCGCAGGGGAGCGCGCCTACGACCTGCTGGAACAGGTGGCGGGCCGTGCCGGTCGCGGCGATCGTCCCGGCGAGGTGATCATCCAGACCTACCTGCCCGATGACCCGGTAATTCGCGCCGTCGCTGAGCACGACCGTTCGATCTTTACCGACTACGACCTGGATCAGCGCCGCGACGCGCTGTACCCGCCGTTTGTTCGCCTGGTCAACATTTTGGTGTGGTCGGCGAACCGAGACGACGCGCAGGACTACATCGGGCGCATTGCAAAGCTTCTTAAGCGCCGTTGGCATGCCGCCGCGCCCGACTTTTTGCGGGCGGGCAGCGCGGTGCCGCAGGTGCTGGGCCCGGCTTCATGTGTAATCGAGAGAGCCAAGGACCGTTACCGCTTCCATCTGCTTGTGAAGTCGCCCGTGGGGTACCATGTCTCTGATGATATCGACGCCTGCCTCAAAGAGGTGGGCTCTGTGCGCGGCGTGAGCGTGAGCGTTGACGTCGACGCCTATGATTTGATGTAACAACCCGAAAGGATGGCCATGGAAGCCAACGGAATCGTTCTGTCGCCCGACCCTCGTCTGCGCCAGGAGTGCGCCGTCATCGAGGAGATTACCCCGGCGATCGAGGCGCTTGCCGAGAAGATGAAGAAGATAATGTTCGAGAACGGTGGCTGCGGCCTGGCTGCTCCGCAGATCGGCGAGCTTATTCAGCTCGTCACCATCGACTGCGACTACAGCGACAAGAACGACTACGACCCGTACGTGCTCATCAATCCCGTTATTGTTGAGCAGAGCGACCATCTGGTGCCCTTTAGCGAGGGCTGCCTTTCCATCCCTGGCATTAGCTGCGAGATTGAGCGTCCCGACCATGTCGTCGTCGAGGCGTACGACCTGGATGCCAACCTGATTCGCTACGAGGCCTCGGGCGACCTGTTCTGCGTGTGCCTGCAGCACGAGATCGATCATCTGCACGGCAATACCATGTTTGAGCGACTCAAGCCCATGCAGAGGATCAAGGCCGTCAAGGAGTACCAGGACGCCCTGGCCCGCGGCGCTCGACCGGGCGAGACGGAGTAGGTCCCACCGTCCCCGGTGCTGAGCGCCCACATATCATCCCGTGCTCAAACATTCTCGCTTTGCTGCGAAACTGCGCGCGGGACGATATGTGGGC
>URWQ01000273.1 GCA_900551635.1 uncultured Collinsella sp.
CCGTTAAAGCCAAACCAGCCAAACCAAAGCAAGCCGGCGCCCAGCGCCACAAACGGCACGTTATGCGGGCGATAGCTCACCATGCCAAAACCGCGACGACGGCCGAGCATCAAGCAAAGAATCAGACCCGTCAGACCGGACGAGATGTGCACCACGTCGCCGCCGGCAAAGTCGAGCGCGCCGATGATGTCGCCGATAAAGGAGCCCTCGACGCCCCAAACCATGTGGGCAAGCGGCGCATAGACCACGAGCAGCCAAATGCCCAGGAAGGCCGCCATGGCACCAAACTTAACGCGGCCGGCCAGGCTGCCCGTGACGATAGCGGCAGTGATCATGGCAAACGCCATCTGAAAGGCGATGTTGATGATCTGAGGGTAGACGACACCGTCCGCAGCATTGCCCTCGGCCGCATGAAGCACCTGGTTGAGTACCGGCATGCACAGCAGCTGGTCAAGGCCCCCAATAAACGGGCTGGAACCGTCGCCGCCGTAGGCCAGCGACCAGCCGGCAACAATCCACAGCACACCAACCAGCCCAATAGCGCCAAAGCACATGAGCATGGTGTTAATGACATTTTTGCGCCTGGACAGGCCGCCATAGAAAAACGCCAGACCCGGTGTCATTAAAAACACGAGCATGGTGCAGATGAGCATAAACGTTGTCGAACCCGTATCGTACATTCGCTCTCCCTTGGTCGCATGAACGTTGTCGGCGCCCATAATGCGGCTGAGGGACAACTGGTGTAGACCAGATACGGCGTTGTTAAACGCAGCGTTGTCGAATGGAAACGGTGCCGCAATCTTGGAAACGGCGCGGCAACGGACGCGAAACGGACGGGAAATACGCGAGCAAGGAAGCCGTGAGCGTGCCCGTCCCGGCTAGTGGCGGAACAGCTCGCGGGCTCGGTCACGGAGGTCGGTAGCTCGGATGACGCCCTCGTAGCGGTTGATGCGCAAGCGCGGGAAGGCATTGAAGAAGCGCAGGTCGCGTCGGCTGAGCGACACGCTTGGCACCGGACGACTCATGCGCTTGCCGGCAAGGCGACGGCTGAGCGACGGACGTGGCATGTTCGGCGCGGCATCGGCCACGCGGCGGGCGGCAAGCGCCAGGCCGCGAGCACCATCCGCGATAAACGTCGGCATCGAAGCCTTCTCGCGCAGGGCATCGAGCGTCGCATCGCCCAGCTCCGCCAGCCACGCGTTAACGGCACGGCTGCGGATGTGCGTCTGTGCCACCGAGTCAATCGTAGAATCGGGAATACGTTCGAGCATTGAGTCCGAGGCATCGGCAAGCGACTCATTGATGCGGTCGGCAAGGTCGGCCCGGACGCGCTCCAGCTGATCAGACAGACGCCGCCAGCTCGCCAACGAGCACACCGCGTCGACCATCATCGCGACCGCGACGATAAAGGCGGACAGTCGCACAATCAGCACCGGCAGATGGCCAAGCAGCCCCAGCAATGCCGGCTCCACTAAACGGCAAATACACAACGCACCCAAGCCAAACGCGCAGGCCCAGTACAGACAGATGCGTCCGTGCAGGTTAAACGGCAGGTGCGAGTAATCCCAAAAGCGAGCGCCCGTTGTTTTTTCCAACAGCACGCCCACGCTGTACTCAATCACGCTGCATACGAGCGCTGCAGCGACAAACTGGCTCGAGGCATCCGGAATCCCGCGCAACAGCAGCCAGCAGGCAATGCCGCCCACACCATAGATAGGACAACACGGCCCCAGCAAAAAGCCACTGTTGGCAAATCGTCCGTGATTGAGCATGGCGCATACTGTCGACTCCCATGCCCAACCGCAAAACCCGTAAAAGGCAAACGAGAGCACCAGTGCCGAGAGTGGGCAGGCGGCAAGCGTCGCGCCGCAAAACGCAGTATCAATCGCGGTCCCCACCGTCTACCCTCTCCTCTTTTCGCTCGATGCTTTACTCGCGCTATCGTCCGTCTCGTCCTTGCGCGACAGGCGGCCGGCGACCGTCTCACGCAGAGCACACCATTTATCCGCTAGGCACACAATCCATGCCTCACGACACGTCGGCGGCACCAGCACCAGCGGAAACATATGCCGCACGATAATATTCCGCTCGCGCGGCGTCAGTTCAAAATCTTCTTCCGCACGCGCCAGGGCAAAAAACGGGTGGCGAAAG
>URWQ01000274.1 GCA_900551635.1 uncultured Collinsella sp.
TAGTGCGCGTGCCTCGGCCCCGGGCGCCCCCTTCCCCCAGCCGGCGTCGCTGTGCGGCGTGGTGGGCTTTAAGCCCACGTATGGCGCCGTGAGCCGTTACGGCGTGGTTGCCTTTGGCTCGTCGCTCGACCAGGTGGGCCCCTTTGGCCGTACGGTCGAGGATGTCGCGCTGGCCATGAACGCGCTTACCGGCGCGGGCCACGATCCGTACGATTGCACCAGCCAGGATTGCGCCGTCGACTTTACCGAGCACCTCAACGACAGCATCGAGGGCAAGCGCGTGGGCATTATCCCTGCGTTTATGGAGGCCGAGGGCCTGACGCCCGAGGTCAAGGCCGCTGTTCAGCGCGCCGCCCAGGAGCTGCAGAACCAGGGCGCCGAGCTGGTCGAGGTCGACCTGCCGCACCTGGACGCCGCCATCGCCGCCTACTACGTCATCGGCCCGGCCGAGGCGTTCTCCAACCTGGCTCGCTTCGACGGCATTCGCTACGGCTATCAGGAGGAGGGCTGCGCCAACCTGTCCGACCAGAGTTCGCTTTCGCGCGCCCACGGCTTTGGCGCCGAGGCCAAGCGCCGTCAGATGCTCGGCGCCTACCTGCTGAGCTCGGGCGTGTACGACAAGTACTACTACGCCGCACAGAAGGCCCGCACGCTCATCACGCAGGACTACGACGCCGCGTATGCCAAGGTGGACACCGTCCTCATGCCCGCCTCGCCGCGCACAGCCTTTAAGTTTGGCGAGATTAGCGACCCCACGCAGATGTACCTCTCCGACCTGTACACCATCTCGCTCAACATTTGCGGCAACGGTGGCATCTCGGTGCCGCTGGGCCTGGGCGAGGACAGCAAGCTGCCCGTTTCTGCCCAGCTGGTTGGTCCGGCCTTTAAGGACCGTCAGCTGCTTATGTTTGCCCGCGCCCTGGAGCGCGGCTTTGCCGATGCCGCTACGGGTGCGCCCGCGCTTTCCGTCGCGCCCGATTTTGCCGGGAAGGGAGGCGAGCTGTAATGAAGGAGCTTTCCGAGGTCCTGCAGGATTGGGAGGCCGTGATCGGCCTGGAGATCCATACCGAGCTCACCGCACTCGATACCAAGATGTTCTGCAACTGCAAGCTCAGCCACGATGACGAGCCCAACGCCAACGTGTGCCCGGTGTGCCTGGGCCTGCCCGGCGCGCTGCCGGTGCCCAACAAGCGCGCCATCGAGAGCATCGTCAAGGCCGGTCTCGCCACCAACTGCGAGATCCAGCGCCACTCGATGTTCTACCGCAAGCACTACTTCTATCCCGACATGGCCAAGAACTTCCAGACCACGCAGGGTCCGGTCGCCTTTGCCATGTACGGCCACCTGGACCTGGACGTGACCGGTCGCGGTGCTGCCGAGCGCCCCGACTGCGCGTTTGGCGAGGCCGAGGCCCAGAGCCTGGCGAGCGCCTCGGCCAACGCCGAGGGCCTGTCCACGTCCATGACGTCGACCATGCGCGAGGGTAACCAGCGCGTCGGCCATCTGGCCAGCTACGACGCGTCCAACCTGCAGATGCCCGAGCGTCGCGAGGACGGTTCCTACACGGTGCCCATCCGCATCCTGCGTATCCACATGGAGGAGGACGCCGCCAAGATGGTCCACGTGGGTGGCGCCGAGGGCCGCATTACAGCCGCGGCCGAGTCGCTCGTCGACTACAACCGCTGCGGCACGCCTTTGATTGAGCTCGTGACTGAGCCCGATCTGCGCACGCCCGAGGAAGCGCGCCTGTTTATGGAAAAGCTCCGTCGCATTTTTGTGACGCTGGGCATTTCGGACTGCTCCATGGAGAAGGGCTCCATGCGCTGCGACGGCAACGTGTCGCTGCGTCGCCGCGGCGAGACCAAGCTGGGCACCAAGACCGAGCTTAAGAACCTCAACTCGTTTAAGAGCCTGCACGACGGTCTAGCCTACGAGATCTGCCGTCAGGCCGAGGTGCTCGAGGAGGGCGGCGTCATCTACCAGGAGACGCGCCACTGGGATCCGTCCGCCAAGCGCACCATCGTCATGCGTGTGAAGGAGACGGCTGACGACTACCGCCTGTTCCCCGAACCCGATCTGGCGCCCTACGACTTGTCCGACGAGTTCATCGAAGGGGTGCGGGCGAAGCTGCCGGAGCTGCCCGACCA
>URWQ01000275.1 GCA_900551635.1 uncultured Collinsella sp.
TGCTAGTGTAGCACGCTCGGGCGGACGGCGAGGATAACGGGATGCGAGGCTGCCTGTCTGGCTTGCCCTTAGCGCTTCTTCTTGTTCTTCTTCTGCTTGCGCTGCTTGCCCTTGGTCTCCTGGGGCTTGTCGCCCTGTTTGGCCTCGGCGGCGGCCTTCTCGGCCTTCATTTTCTTCTTCTTGGTCTCGATGCGGAGTTTTTTGTTGATACGGGCCTTGAGGAAGGGACCGAACTGCTCGGCATCGCCACGGACGAAGGTGTCCTTGGGGATCGTCACGCCCTGGTCGGCGAACATGGCCACAAAGATGCGCTCGCCGTCGAGTACGTGGTCGAGCTTGTCAAACGGGAAGAACTGCGACTTGCCGCTCTTGCCCCAAACCATCAGGCCGTCCTCGTTGACGGCGACGCGGCGATAGCGGCCACCCATGGACTCGTCGGCCTCGACGGCGTCGATAAAGTCGCGGGCTAGCGTGTGGTGCAGGTTCTTGCTCCACCAGGCCAAAAAGGCGCCGAACACGATCAGCACGACGCCGAACTTGATCCAGCTGCCGCCGGCCACCAACATGCCGATGCCGATGAGCGCGGCAATCGCGGCGGCGACGTACAGGGAGCCACGGCGCCTGGGCGAGGCGACCAGGCGCGCAAAGTCGGTGACCAGGTCGTTTTCGTACTGGTACTCGTTGAGGTACAGGATGCCGTCATCGGCCGCGGCCTGCTCCTCGAGCGCGACCTCGACCTGGTCGGCTGCTTCGGAGGGAACGAGGTTGCTCTCTGCGTCTGCCATGCTCTTTAGACTCCTATCGCGGCGGGCTCGCCGTACGGGTTATTATGAATGCAGTATGCCGTGCGACCGCATGGCCGCCGCGGCAACAAGACTCAGTATACCCGGGGGAGCACCCATGGAATCGTTGTACCGAAAGTATCGCCCGCTCACCTTCGACTCCGTGGTGGGCCAGCAGCATATCGTCTCGACGCTCGAGCACGCCATCACCGAGGGACGCCTGTCCCACGCCTACCTGTTCTGCGGACCGCGCGGCACGGGCAAGACCACCATGGCGCGCATTCTGGCCAAGGCGCTGCTGTGCCGCAATGCCGAGGCGGCGCGCGCCGAGGGTGCAAGCGGCTGCATGCCCGACGGTACTTGCGAGGAGTGCGAGCTCATCGCCGAGGGCAACCACCCCGATGTCTACGAGCTCGATGCTGCAAGCCGTACCGGCGTGGACAACGTGCGCGAGGAGATCATCAACTCCGTCAACTTTGCCCCGGTGCGCGGCAAGTACAAGATCTATATCATCGACGAGGTCCACATGCTCACGACGGCGGCGTTCAACGCGCTGCTCAAGACGCTTGAGGAGCCGCCGGCGCACGTGATCTTTGTGCTGTGCACCACCGACCCGCAAAAGATTCTGGAGACCATCCTCTCGCGCTGCCAGCGCTTCGATTTCCACCGTATCGGCAACGAGGATATCGAGCATCGCCTGGCATACGTGTGCGAGCAGGAGGGCTTCGATTACGACGACGAGGCGCTGGCTATCGTGGCGCGCCATGCAAAGGGCGGCATGCGCGACGCGTTGTCCACGCTGGAGCAGCTGAGCGTCTTTGGCAACGGTTCTGTGCATGCGGACGACGCCCGCTCGCTTTTAGGCGAGGTTTCGGACCAGATTCTGGGCGAGTTTTCCCGCGCCATTGCCGATCGCGATGTTGCCGAGCTGTATGGGCTTATTCGCGCGCAGGTCGAGGAAGGTAACGATCTGCTGGAGCTGACGCGCGACCTGGTGGCACACGTGCGCGACGTGTATGTTGCCTGCGTTGCCGGTGCCCGTGCCGAGTTGTTTGAGGGCGGCTCCGAGCAGGCCGAGGCGCTTGCTGCCGAGGCCAAAGACGCGGGCCGGGGCCCCTTCCTGCGGGGCCCCCTGCCTTTGGCGAGCATCCTGCCGACCGCCTGGCTCGTGTGCTGACAGTACTCGACGATGCCGCACTGGAGATGAGGGGCGCGAGCGACGTGCGCCTGGTGCTCGAGATTGCCTGCACGCGTCTGGCGCGTCCCGAGGCTGATTTAACGATTGAGGCATTGGCCGAGCGCGTGGCACGCCTGGAGGCCATGGTTGCCAACGCCGCCGTGC
>URWQ01000276.1 GCA_900551635.1 uncultured Collinsella sp.
TTCCTCGAGCTCGTCGGTGCGATCCGAATCGAGCGGTACCTCGAGGGCCATTTCGTCGGGGATGAGCCCCGTGTCGTAGCCGCCGTGGTTCTGGATGGTGACGTCGAAGACGAACTGGGGCCCGTCTCCCTCATCGATCTTCTCCAGCACGCGCTCGTAGGTGGTGCGATCCGTGACGAGGTCGCGGAAGGTGTCGGCGTCTTCCATGGTGGTGATGTCGTCGAACGCGTCGAATCCGAGCTGCTCGTAGATGCGGTCGCGCCGCCAGTTGGCCGCCTCGGCCGGGTGAATCGCATGGGTGCCGTACCCCAGGCTGCGGAAGTAGGAGGCGAGGTTGTCCACCCCTTCCAAATCGTAGAGCACGTAGGGGTACACGCCGCCGCCCATGTTGCCCATGGAGGCGCCGGTGAGGAACTCGAACTCGCTGTTGCAGGTGCCCCCGCCCATGGCCGAGACGTACACGTCGCCCGCGGCCAGGGAATCGTCGGCCACCTCGTGGAAGAACGTCGGCGCGGCGTTTGTTCCCTCAAGGCCGGGGTATTCGGAGAGATCGGAGAACGTCTCGTTCATGATGGCGATGACCGTGGGCTTCTCGCTGTCGAACTGCTCCTTTGCGGCGGCGCGCTCGTCGCTCTTGGCCGCGTCGGACTTGTCGTAGGCCTTGGCGTACTTTTTGAGCGTGGCCTTGGCATCGTCGACGGAGTAGTCGGCGGGTTTGGGCGGCTTGATGGACTGCGCCGCACTAATAAAGGCGGGCAGGTAGCCCTCGCGCCAGTAGCTCTCGAGCGGGCGCCAGGTGTAGACGGTGATGCCGAGGGTGTTGTAGTAGTCGATGAGCGTGACATGCGCGGTTACGCCGCCCAGGCACAGCACTGCCACGAGCAGGTTGGTGAGCAGCATGCGCTTGGCGTTGGCGGCACCCTTCTGACGGTGCGGTGCCACCAGGCCGGCGTACTCGCACAGCAGCATGGCGATGGCGGTAAAGCCCATGGACAGCACACAGAACAGCGAGATGGAGAAGGTGTAGCCGGTGCCGGCGACCGCGGCGGCGGTGGAGATGGCCGAAAGGTCGCCCGGCTGGATGGGCATGGATTTAAACGTGATGACGAAGAACTCGGCAATGCCCAGGACAAAGAGGGCAAAGGCCAGGACCGCGGGAGCTGCGCCGTGGCGCTGGAACAGGAAGAACAAGCCGATCATGAGCACGGTGATGATGGCCCACTCGAGCAGGATGCACAGGGGGTAGACCCAGGTAAAGTCGTGGTTGGACGAGACCTCCATGCCCAGCAGCGCAAAGACGCCGGCGAGCAGCAGGCACAGGACGGCGGCGACGAGTGGTTTGCCCACAAAGGCGCCGCGCAGGCGGGCGAGCTTGCCGGTGGGGGCGGGGGCGTCGGGCTTGGCGAACGCAAAGACGCGCGGGGCGATGCGATCGCGGGCGATGCTGGCCCAGGCGCATCCGGTGAGGATGGCGTTGGTCAGGATGAGCATCACAAAGGCGAGCGGCTCGTTTTGGGCGACGAGGCCAATGGCGCCCCAAATAGTCAAAAAGACCTGGAACAGGCCGAAGACGACGCTCCACCCAAGAGCGCTTTTGGCAACGGTGCCCGACTGAGCGCGAATGGCCTTGGCCTCGCGCAAGACAAGGTAGACGGTCGCCGCAAGACCGACGAGCGAGATGGCGGCAGCGAACATGCTGAGACTCCTCACAAACTAAAACGTATGAAAGCGGGGGTTTACCCGATTGTTACCAAGATATGCGCTGCAATTGGTGGCTGCGCACAACAACCAGCCATATTAACGCGCACGTGCGGCGGTGTGGCGCAATGTAGTGGCGGCCTGCGCGATAATGGACGGGAATTACACGGAAACGTAAAGGCTTCTTAAAGAATTGGCGAGGATGAGGCGATGAACGAACGGGCTTGTATGACGAGTGCGGGTGACGTGGACGCGGGCGGCTATCCGGTCGAGACGACGGGCAATGCGGTGCTGGACACGTTGGAGCACCGTTCCTCCACGCGTGCCTTCGCGCGCGATGACGACGACCGTCCCGTGGCGGTGACCGACGAGCAGCGGGCGGCAATTTTGCATGCGGCGAGTCGC
>URWQ01000277.1 GCA_900551635.1 uncultured Collinsella sp.
ACGGCTTCCCCAAGGGCTATGACACCTGGATCGAACAGGGCGGCTCCAATGTTTCCGGCGGTCAGAAGCAGCGCCTGTGCATTGCGCGCGCCCTGCTGCGTCGCCCCAAGATCTTGATCCTGGACGACTCCACCAGCGCCGTCGACACCAAGACCGACGCCAAGATTCGCGCAGGGCTGGCAAGCTATCTGCCCAACACGACCAAGCTCATCATCGCCCAGCGCATTAGCTCCGTGCAGGACGCAGACCGCATCATCGTCATGGAGGGCGGCCGTATCGCGCAGATCGGTAACCACGACGAGCTGCTCAAGACGAGCGAGATCTACCGCGAGACCTTCACCTCGCAGAACAAGATGTCTGCCGAGGGCGAAGAGGCCGTCGAAGCCGACACCGAGGCATCCGCAACACAAGCTCAGACCCAGGAAGGAGGCGAGGCACATGAGTAAGGCAACGACCGCCGAGCGCGCGCTCAACCGCAAGGGTGGCACCATGTCGCGCCTCATCAAGACGCTCTTTGGCTTCTACCCCGTGCTTTTGCCCCTCGTCGTCGTCGGCGTGGTGCTCTGCGCCATCATCAACTCCATCGGCGCGACCTTCCTTCAGAGCGCCCTGCAGATTATTAGCGAATCGTGGCAGTCGGGCGATTGGGAAGCTGCACAGCCCAAGATCGCACAGCTCGTGACCACCCTCGCCTGCATCTACGGCGTCGGCATCCTGTCCTCGCTGTTCTGGAACCGCGCCATGGCCATCGTCACGCAGGGCTCGCTCGAGAAGCTGCGCGAGAAGATGTTCAACCGCATGCAGGACCTGCCGATTCGCTACTTCGACACGCACCAGCGCGGCGACATCATGAGCCACTACACCAACGACATCGACACGCTGCGCCAGATGATCAGCCAGTCGCTGCCCAACCTGCTCATGACGACCATCGTCATCGTCACGGTGTTCTTTATCATGCTGTACTACAGCGTGTGGATGTGCCTGGTCATTGTGGCCGGCGTCGCCTTTATGACCTTTATGACCAAGCTGCTCGGCTCCAACTCCGCGCGCTTCTTCATTGCGCAGCAGACCGAGCTCGGCGTGGTCGAGGGCCATATCGAGGAAGTCATGAACGGCCAGAAGGTCGTCAAGGCATTCTGCCACGAGTCTGCCGCCGAGGCCGATTTTGACGAGCGCAACGAAAAGCTCTTCGAGGTCTCGCAGAAGGCCAACATGTACGCCAACATCCTCATGCCCATCCTTATGAACCTGGGCAACCTGCTCTACGTGCTGGTCGCACTGGCAGGCGGCATTTTCCTGGCGCTGGGCGTGCCTAACCTGAGCATCTCGGGCATGGCGCTGTCCATCGCCGTCGTAGTGCCGTTCCTCAACATGACCAAGCAATTCTGCGGACAGATCGGTCAGATCTCGCAGCAGATCAACGCCGTGGTCATGGGCCTCGCCGGCGCCGACCGCATCTTTGAGCTCATCGACGAGAAGCCCGAGACCGACGAAGGCTACGTGACGCTCGTCAACGCTCAGGTGAACCCCGATACCTGGCAGCTCGAGGAGGCCGACCACCACACCGGCATGTGGGCGTGGAAACATCCGCACCGCGCAACCGGCGAGATTGAGTACGTGCCGCTGCGCGGCGACCTGGTCATGGACAACGTCGACTTTGGCTACACGCCCGACCACGAGGTGCTGCACGGCGTGTCCGTGTTTGCCAAGCCGGGCCAGAAGGTCGCGTTTGTCGGCGCCACCGGTGCGGGCAAGACGACCATCACCAACCTCATCAACCGCTTCTATGACATCGCCGACGGCAAGATTCGCTACGACGGCATCAACGTCAACAAGATCCGCAAGGCAGACCTGCGCCGCTCGCTGGGCGTCGTGCTGCAGGACGTGAACCTGTTCACCGGCACCGTGATGGATAACATCCGCTACGGCAACCTGGATGCGACCGACGAGGAGTGCATCGCGGCGGCAAAGCTCGCGGGCGCGGACGACTTTATCACCCGCCTGCCCGACGGCTACGACACGACCGCCACCCGCCAAGTACCGCGCTC
>URWQ01000278.1 GCA_900551635.1 uncultured Collinsella sp.
GGCGGTGCGCCGTGATGGTCTTGATGTCGGCCTGAATGCCGGCGCCACCGCTGGAATCGGATCCTGCGATGGATAGAACGGCAGGTACCTTACTGCGATCCATGTTCGCTCCCTTGTTCGGTCGGAATCAAATGGGTCTATAAGCCAGCATTATAAAGATGCCCGGGCCGACTCTATGTCGAACCCGGGCGGGCGATGCAATCTTTACGCAAATGCAAGCAAATGTTCACACGTCAACAATTGACAGGCACCAGCTCGCCGACAGAAGCGGCCGCGGCGACAGGCTAGTCCTCCATGCCGAGGTCGATCGTGGTGCCCTCGAAGATCTTGTTGACGGTGCGGACGGCGCACATCTTGCCACACATGGTGCAGGTACCCTCGGTGGCGGCAGGGGATTCCTCGTAGCGCTTCTTGCCGGTGACCGGGTCGAGAGCACACTTCCACATGGCATCCCAGTCGAGTTTGCGGCGTGCCTGGCCCATCTTGTCGTCCATGTCGCGGGCGTGCGGCACCTTCTTGGCGATATCGGCGGCGTGCGCGGCAATCTTAGTGGCCATGAGGCCATCGAGCACGTCCTGGGCGTTGGGCAGGCACAGGTGCTCGGCCGGCGTCACGTAGCACAGGAAGTCGGCACCGGAGCTGGCGGAGATGGCGCCACCGATGGCGGCGGTGATGTGG
Organism: uncultured Collinsella sp.; assembly: GCA_900551635.1. Lineage (GTDB taxonomy): Bacteria > Actinomycetota > Coriobacteriia > Coriobacteriales > Coriobacteriaceae > Collinsella. The sequence continues at coordinate 679 of URWQ01000278.1, forward strand.
TCGTAGCCCACACCGATATCGGTCACCAGCGGCCCGAGCACATAGAACGGGGCGTTGTGGCACAGACGCTTCTGCAGCTTCATATTGGTGGCGATCTCGTCGAGCGCCATGTGACCCGGGCCCTCGACCATGACCTGGACGCCGGCGGCCCAGGCGCGCTTGCACAGCTTGCCCAGCTCGATCATCTCGGCGGTCTCGGTTGCGTCGTTGGAGTCGTAGAGGCAGCCCGGACGGCAGGAGTCGCCGAGTGAAATCGTCACGTCGTACTCGTGGCAAATCTCGAGCAGCTCGTCAAAATACTCGTAGAAGGGGTTCTCGTTACCGGTGACCTCCATCCAGCCAAACAGCAGTGAGCCGCCGCGGCTCACGATGTTCATCAGGCGGCCGGTCTCCTTAAAGGTCTTGGTGACCGACTTGTTGATGCCGCAGTGAATGGTCATAAAGTCCACGCCGTCCTCGGCATGCGCGCGCACGACTTCGAACAGGTCGTCCTTGGTGAGCTTGACCAGCGGCTTTTCCATGTAGCCGATGGCGTCGTACATGGGGACGGTGCCTACCATGAGCGGCGTCTCGTCGATGAGCTGCTGGCGGAACTGGCGCGTCTTGCCCGAGTTGGAGAGGTCCATGATGGCGTCGGCGCCAAAGTCCTCGGCGATCTTGACCTTCTTCCATTCCTCGGCGGCATCGGCCTTGTCGCCCGAGATGCCCAAGTTCACGTTGACCTTGGTGGACAGGCCTTCACCGACGCCAAAGGCGCGCATGCCCTTTTTGATGTGCACAATATTGGCGGGAATGGCGATGCGGCCGTCGGCCACGCGCTCGCGGATGTACTCATTGAGGATGGTCAGGGGCTGGATGCCGTCGGCGACGGCCTGCTTCACCAGCTCGGCGACTTCCTTCATCTGCGGCGTGATCTGCCCGGCACGGGCGAAGTCGATTTGCGTGACGAGCTTGGGCTCGGTCTGTGTGCTCATTGGCACGGCTCCCTTCGTTGGCATTACCCATATCAGGTTTGCGGGTCAGGGCGGGCGCGCCCAATCTCAGCCTGCCGTCTTGTCCTGCAAGCTCCCCGTTATGTCATGGGCTCAAGTATAGCCTGAATGGGTACGATTAGGCCAACGAGCGTGCCTGTGGGGAGGCGAACATGGAAGACAAGCATCTATATCGAGAGACGCAATGGGATGTATCGGCCGAGGAAAGCCGTGCGCACCATGGCCTTGTCGCGATTGGCTTTGCGGTGCTTGCCGTGTTGGTGATTGCCTTTTGTATTTGGACGTTTGGCGGTCGCGGCGGCGCTGCCTGGGAGTTTGAGGCCGACGCTGTCCGTCAGAG
>URWQ01000279.1 GCA_900551635.1 uncultured Collinsella sp.
AGTAGCAGTACGGCCCTACCTGTAACAGACCGAGACAACGGGCCCCCAGCCATCACAAAGGTGACTGTCCCCTTTGCGGTGGCTGGGGCAGGTGGGTATCAAAAAGTGTCAGACGGGGTGGTTGCCGGGCGCCTGTACGCGAAAAGAAGTATCGGCCTGCGCCGTTGCCGTTGAGCGACGCGTTGTTTGCAGGGATACTGAGCCTATGACAACAGCGTGCGAAAGGATTGATGCATGGCTTTCCGTAATGACTTCCTGTGGGGCGGCGCGACGGCTGCCAACCAGTGCGAGGGCGCCTACAACGTGGACGGCCGCGGCCTTGCCAACGTGGACGTGGCTCCGCACGGCCCCGAGCGCTATGCGGTGGTCTCCGGCCAGCGTAAGATGCTCGACTTCGAGGACGGCTATTACTATCCCGCGCAGACCGGCATCGATTTCTACCACCATTACAAGGAGGACATCGCTCTCTTTGCCGAGATGGGCTTTAAGACCTTCCGTATGAGCCTGGCTTGGACCCGCATCTTCCCCAACGGTGACGAGACCGAGCCCAACGAGGCCGGCCTGGCCTTCTACGAGGACGTATTCCGCGAGTGCCAGGCGCACGGCATCGAGCCGCTCGTGACCATCACGCATTTCGACTGCCCGATTCACCTCATCAAGGAGTACGGCGGCTGGCGCAACCGCAAGCTCATCGACTTCTACAAGAACCTTGCAACCACGATCTTCACCCGCTACAAGGGTCTGGTGAAGTACTGGCTTACCTTTAACGAGATCAATATGATCCTGCACCTGCCGTTTATGGGTGCCGGTCTGTTCTTTGAGGAGGGCGAGAACAAGGAGGCCGTCGAGTACCTGGCAGCCCACAACGAGCTCGTCGCCAGCGCGTGGGCAACCAAGATCGCCCACGAGATCGACCCCGAGATCAAGATCGGCTGCATGCTTGCCGCAGGTAGCTACTACCCCTACAGCTGCCGTCCGGGCGATGTGCGCCAGGCGCAGCTCGACAACCAGAGCAACTATTTCTTCGTCGACGTCCAGAGCCGTGGCTACTACCCGGCCTATGCCGTCAAGAAGCTCGAGCGTCTGGGAATCGATGTGGGTATGACGGACGAGGACCGCGAGATCCTGGCCGCCAACACCGTCGACTTCATCAGCTTTAGCTATTACAGCACCCGTTGCTCCGCCGGTGCCGATAACCCCGATGTCGAGCGCACCCAGGGCAATGCCTTCGCCGGCGCCAAGAATCCCTACCTGCAGGAGAGCCAGTGGGGCTGGGCCATCGATCCGCTGGGCTTCCGCATCACCCTCAACGACCTGTACGACCGTTATCAGAAGCCGCTGTTTGTGGTCGAGAACGGTCTGGGCGCCAAGGATATTGTCGAGGAGGATGGCTCCATCAACGACGACTACCGTATCGACTTCCTGCGCCAGCACATCCAGACCATGCGCGACGCGGTGACCGATGACGGCGTTGACCTGCTGGGGTACACCACCTGGGGCCCGATTGACCTGGTGAGCGCCGGCACGGGCGAGATGTCCAAGCGCTACGGCTTTATCTACGTGGACCGCGACGACGCAGGCAACGGCACCCTCAAGCGCTCCAAAAAGAAGAGCTTCGACTGGTACAAGAAGGTTATTGCTTCTAATGGTGAGGACCTTTCCTAAGGGCACTGAGGCGCTCAACCTTGGGGCTCCAACCCTCCTCGCGTACCTAAGTACGCTTCGTCGGGCTTGTCGCTCCCAATCTTGAGCACCTCAGGCCCTTAGGGGGGCGGGCCTGACCGCTGTGAATTTCGCGTGCTCATCCTCATGGCCTCCTGACCAAGGCGTCCGGCGAGTATGTGCTCGCCGGACGCCTTGCCGTCTGCGGATTTTGGGACATGCGGCCCGCTTTTTCGACCCATCTGTCGGTACACTAAAGGCACTATGGGTACCCGCGAGCGACATATCGGCCACGCGGCCGCCCGGACCGCGCCGGTTGCGGATCCCAGGGGCAATTGCGGCG
>URWQ01000280.1 GCA_900551635.1 uncultured Collinsella sp.
GGGAAACGGCGGTCGACGAAACTGGAGAGGAGGTATTACGAGCTCCTGTGCGAATCGGAGAGAGCGCTCCCGCAAACTGCCTCTTGACAACTTATAGGAGCGTCGGTTTTATTGAGGCAAATATGTTGGGTGCTCGGCATTTCCAAAAAAGCCTACTCACTTAGCCAGCGGGCAGCCAAAAAAGAACCGCCGCGACGTCGTTTGACTCCGTTGCGACGGTTTTTCGAGCATTTTCGCGCTGTCGAGGACGCAGACGCTCCTCATTTCTAGCGCTTACCGAGCAAGAAGGCGCTACTCTCCGAAAGTAGTCAAAAAAGCCCCGTCCCAAATTAGCTACCCCTTGCACCGATTATTCGCCCGGGTTGATGTTCGCGTAGAACTCCGCCCCATCATCGAGCCGCAGGATGCCCACACGACCGAACTCGGAGCCGGTGGCGGCAGCGCAGTCGATGTCGATGCGATCGGGCACACCGGCGGCATCCTCCCCGCCCAGGCGCACGATCTGCCCGCGGCCCGACTCCTCGTCGAGCCCCGCAAGACCACCGACCTCGCAATAACGCCCGAGCGACACCGTTGGCGTGTGACCGCTCACCACGACCGGGCCCTTGCCCTCGGCAGAAAGCAGCCCGGTCGACGCATCCCAATAGCCATGACGAATCCACAGCAGGTCATCGGACGACTGCACCGCAAGCATCTGCTGCAGCAGCTCGCGATCGGCACCCACCGCTCCAACGCCATCGGCACAATCGACGCCATGCTCAAGCAAAAACGCGCGCGCCGCCTTCATCTCGATTCCAGCATGTACCAGCAGATACGGGCGCTCCTCGGTCTCGACCACCGCGTAGAGCGGCAGCGCGGCCATCCATCGCACGAGCTCCTCGTATGCCTCAAATTCCATGTCGTTGAGCTGCTCGCGCGTCGTCCAGCCACCGTTGATATCCCAGGTCTCGGCATCGAGCGGATCCTGGCCAATGATGGCATCGAGCATGATCTGCTCGTGATTACCCTTGAGCACGTGGGCGTTGGGCAGCGAGCGCACGAGCTTAATAACGCCGACCGGATCGGGCCCGCGATCGATCATGTCGCCCAGCACGTACAGCGTGTCGTCGGACGTCAACGAGATCTTAGACAGGGCCTCGTCAAGCGCACGCACGTGCCCGTGAGCATCAGATGTCACATAGATCGCCATGGTACGCCTCTCCTTGCATTGCGGCCGAAGCCCGGCGCCGCAACTAAAACTTCAAGTTGAACTTAAACGTTACCCATTGTACTCCGTTGCAATAAAGCTGGAAAGGGTTTCCGAGCAGAGGCAAAGACGGCAGCCGTCTATGACGATATCGCGCACGCCCGCAATCCAACCCCATAAACCCACCATCTTTGGGTACAAATAACAACAGACAACTGACCGTGCCACGCCAACCACCCAGGAGCGGACACTATCCATGAACCAGATCCTTCTCTTTATCGGCCTCGTCATCATTTTGTGCCTGACCATCAAACCCGTCGGCAAAAAACTCCCCTTCCCCACCCTGCTCATTTTTATCGCGCTGGGCATGCTGTTGGGCGTCAACGGCCCGACGCATATCGACTTTAGCGACTACGCACTCACCGAAACCGTCTGCAGCACGGCGCTGCTGTTCATCATGTTCTACGGCGGCTTTAACACCAATATCGACCGCGCCAAGCCCGTCGCTGCGCCGGCGGTGCTGCTGAGCACGCTCGGCGTCGTCATCACTGCCGGCATCACCGGCGTATTCGCCCACTTTGTGCTGGGTTTCGACTGGATCGGCGGCCTGCTGCTGGGATCGGTCGTGGCATCCACCGACGCGGCGAGCGTCTTTAGCGTTCTGCGCGAGCACAGCCTTTCGCTGAGGGGCGGCACCGACTCGCTGCTCGAGGTCGAATCGGGCTCCAACGACCCCGTCGCCTACATGCTCACCGCTGTGCTCGCTACACTCGCGGCCGGCGGGGAAATCAACAATCCCCCCCCGGAAGAAGTGC